>NZER01000322.1 GCA_002690445.1 Candidatus Pacearchaeota archaeon | reverse complement strand
TGCTCCTCCTTGGTTCTCTCGGCTCGCATGTTCAGACGGTTCGCTGACTGTTGTGTATAGCTCTCCCAATAATTTAGAGGAAGAAGATGCCTAGAAAGTCACTAGTATTAAATGGATTCCTTGGTGGTATTAATAAGGATGGAGATCTAACTGATCTAGAATCTGAAGATAGACAAGGTAGGAATCAGTTATCAGTTTGTAGTGATGCTCTATGTAATCAACCTGGTAAAATAAGAATTTCAAAACCATCTGCTGAAGCAGGTAGTACTGATTTAACTGATGGAGATGTTGGAGGTGATGGTGCTAATACTAGTGTTGAGGACTTCTTAGTACATGGAACTAACTATTATAGAGAGAAGGGTGTTTATAAGTTAGGTAGTGATATTGAATGGTCAGAAAAGACAGAGAATCTTATTCGCAGACCATTGCAGATAGGCTTAGGACAGGATGATACTTCTACATCGTATATACAGGCTGGAACTATAGGACTTGATGCTTTTGGTCAGGGGACAGGTGGTGATTATACATATTTATTTCTAGGTAAAGACGCTACTGGTGGCGGTGCGAATGCACTACTTGGAGATGTAGATGAACATATTAATCCACAAGATATGGTAAGGTGGGTATATTCAAATAGTGCTACTAGTACCCTCACAGGCTCCCATTACACTTCTATGGATAAATGTTCGCTTATGGGTGAATTTAATCTAACTGTAGGTCAAACTGTAGCTTTCTGGGATAAGGGTGAAGCTGAAGCTTCACTAGGAGATCAAGCTGGTGGTGATAGTACCAATAGAGAAATGGGATGGGACAGCCAAGCTGATGTAGGAATTCCAGTTGCTGGAGCTTATAGTGGTTCCAGTTCTTCAACAAGTATAGCTACTACAGACTATATTAGGTTTGGAGCTGCAAATGCCTCTGTGGATAATAACCGTGATTTTGGAGCACTTTTTAGGGTAGGAAGTGCAGATATTGATGGAACTACAACTAGACCTCCAGGAATATATGGAAATGATTTTATTGCTACAGATAAGGATATTTTTGTAGAATTTGAACTTAATACTGAAACAGATGAGGCAGAAGACTCTTATCTTGGAACTTGGTATGATAAATTTGAAAAAATATGCTTTGTTATGGATAACGATGATCACGATCAGATCGTACAGTATAGTGGTTCCCTTTCCGCAACAGATACTAAGGTATGGGAAATAACTAGAGATCAATTAGTAAATTATGGATGTGCTAATGAAGGTGGAGCTAGATTTAAAATACCTTGGGGTTCAGCAATACATACTGGTACAAATTTTGAAACAAGTTCTGTCAAACAGATTTATTTTATGCTAGTTGGCCCAACTAGTGGTGGCTGGGGAGCTCCCGATCTGGCATCCAATAAGAGCGTATGGGTAGCTAAATTATATGAGCTTTCATTTGGTGTTGCTGATACAGTTGGCTGGGCCAATAGTAATACATTATTTTCTCAGACTAAGATATACACATCAAGTACTACTGATAATAAGGTTGAGTCTTTACCTCAACCATATAGTTCTGCATTAACATTAGTTTCAGATACTACATTAAATATTAAAGTATACCAACCTACTGATACTACTTATGAAGGTAATATATATTATCAAACTGCAGATGATAACGGATCGGGGACTGGCTCTTTATTTTTACTTGCTGAGGTATCAAAGTCAAAGGGTGTAAGATCTATATTAAGTGAAAGTTATACTAGATGGGATACTCTTGATGTGGCAACTTGTGTATGGGATTCGAATGCGTCTAATCCTCCAAATGATACAAATCTTGTAACACATCCTAGCAGAACAGATATAAAATCAGGTATGAAAATTACAGGGGATATAACAAATGCTGGTGGAATAGCTTTTTATGTTGATACAGTAGTAAATGATACTAGCTTCACCTTAAATACTCCTACAAATAATGCCAGTTCTGGTGCTGGAAGTACTACATTAACACTTTCTGGTACTGTAATATTAAATTATTCTGATCCACCAGTTTCATCTACTTATCAATTAAATGCTGGATATCCATCACAAACAGAAACTATTAATGCACAATGGGATCATGCATGTACTATGGGTAGACAGGTATATATAGGTAGTGTTATTAAGACTGGAGATGATATAACAATGGAAGCTGTAGCTCTTAATGTTAATACTGAAGCAAGTATGTATCCTATGATTGATACTATTGGGTATACTAATACTAGCGATGCTGATGCAGTGGTCTTTAAGGTAAAAATAAATGATTTAGATACTACTAATAATGATAAATGGCAATTTCAAAAAGAAATAGGTGCTTCAACTATAACTGCCTATACTGGTGGCGGTACGACAATTACTGCAGATGAATATGTATCTTTTACAGAAGGACTGAAGATTAAATTTCCTGTAGGAGAAGGATATACAGTTAATGATGAATGGACAATTACATTAACTCGTGAAATTGATTTAGTATTAAAGAGTGCTATAGGTAAGAGATATGGTTTTCCTAATACTAATTATATAGATTTAGAGTTACCCGGTACAGGTATTACAGCAATGGCAGGAGTTGGAGATAGGCTTTTTGTATTCTCATCTGGACAGTTAAATGTAGTGAATGTAGCTCAAGATTATGAATTTCTTGAAGGAACATTTGCAGGACATGGTGTAGCAGATAAAAAGAAAGTAGTGGCTGTAAATGAAGGAGTGGCTTTTGTTAATGGTACTGGAGTATATTATTTTGATGGAAATAAGATGGAATCACTTTCAGATGATTTGATGATGACTTTTAATAATGATAATAATGGATGGGAAGATGCTACCAATATAGGTTATTTACCAAAAGAAAAACTTATATGCGTATGGTATGATTCTGGCGGTGGAAGTACTGCAGATGCAATAATTTCATATAGTCTAGCTACAAAAGCATGGGTATCTAATTCCCTTACTAATGTTGGGCCAGATACTGCTATTGGTTTTTATAACAATACAGCTTATTGGGTTTTAGATGCAGGGACTTTACATAAACTTGCAATTATAGATACTACTGGAGATACGGTTCTCATTGAGACAGGTAAGATATCATGTGGAGATTTATCAAGGTATAAGAAATTTAAAAAGGCTTTTATTACAATTAATAATGGAGCTGAATTTGCAGTCAAATATAAAATAGATAGTGGAGGCTGGTCAGATGCAGTTACGCTCGATGATGGTATAACTGAAATAGCTCTTAATCAAAAGGGTAAGACTATACAATTTAAAATAGAGACAGATACATCTCCAGATTCAGGTAATGCACCAACTGAAATAAGTGATCTTACACTTGTATATAGAGATTTAAGGATTAATTAATGAGAAGTAAAGACGAAAGAAGATCATTACATACTACTCCTCAGAAAAAAGTTAGGACTGATGGCAGTACTAAACAAAGTGGTGCTACTACAATTACTAAAAGTGGTAAGCAGCTTTATCAAGAAACTAATATTGATGGACAGAAATTATATACTCAATTAAGTACTGATACATCAGCAACTTCTACTTCTGGTGATACTAGTGTGGTTAATTTAACTGTCATTGGAGGTAGTGGTACGTCTGGTGATTCGCTTGAAAGTCCTTCTTCTTCTGCTCATGGAGCTTTAACTGGAGTAACTGCAGATCAGCACCATCCTCAAACACATACATTAATTTCCCATTCTGATGTTACTGCTATTACTGGAACTGGTACAGTATTAGCAACCAGTACTTCTCCAACATTTGTAACTCCAGCTTTAGGTACTCCAGCAAGTGGTACAGCAACTAATATAACTGGATTGCCAATAGTAGGCGGAACAACTGGGACTTTATCAGTAGCTCGTGGTGGAACTGGAGCAACAACTTTGAATAATTTAATTACGCTTGGTACCCATACTGCAGGTAATTATGTAGCAACTTTAACCGCTGGTGCATTAATTGATTTACAAAATAATAGTGGAGAAACTGCTAGTCCTACTGTTGATGTTGATTTAACAGAGGCTGCTGAAGCAGGTATAGCCAATGGTGATTATATATTATTTTTAGATGGAGGTGCTACTGGAACTCATGCTAAAGAGGCTATAGCAGATGTAGCAACATTGTTTGCTGGTGTTCAAGCAACTACTGGACTTACTGCATCTAATTCTACTCTTGTTTTAACAGACCTGCATCCTGTCGGTGTTAGTGGCTCTGCAAACCAAATATTAACAGATGATGGTGATGGTACTGTTACTTCCGAGGTTGATCTTTTATTTGCAAGCAATGTTATTTATCCAACTGCAACTGCTCATGATACGGCAGGAAAAGTCTTAACTATTTCTGCTGGAGATACTACTGCTGGTACTACTAATAATATAGCTGGCGGTGCACTTACATTTCAGGGTGGACAGGGTAAGGGTTCTGGAGCTGGTGGGGCTATAATATTTAAGACAGCTAATGCAGGTAGTTCAGGTAGTACTATAAACTCACGTGCAACAGCAATGACTATTGATGATGCTGGCAATGTCGGTATTGGGGTTACTGACCCTGATACTACCTTGGAAGTTCTATCTGGTACTACTAATCAGTTAAAACTATCTTTTGCAGATGGAACTGATACTACATTTGGAACTGATACTAATGGTTATCTAACTGTTACTCCTAGTGGAAGTAAGATACTTATAGCTGATAATGATAGTATAGGTTCTAGCAGTTATGCATCTGGCTTTGCTGGCAATGGATGGATAGTAGATGATGGCACTGCTGCAGATGCTACATTTGATAATTTAAATATTCGTGGCACTCTAAGTGTATATGAGCTCTTAATACAGCAAATAAGAGCTACTAATGGCAATGTTCTGATTACATCTTCTGCTAAAGTAGAGAGTGTGAGTGGATTGGCAACTGACGATGATGATGGCACTATAACATTTGAACCCGCTATTGCGAATACATGTCCATTTGTTGCTGGCGATATAATATTATCTCAGCAAGTAAATCCTGGGGCTCTTGTAGCAGTAGGTTCTGCATCTTCTGGTGTTACTGGACTTATAAAGAAAATGGTATATAGAGTTGCAAGTGTAAGTAACAATGTAGCTACTGTTAGTAATATAAGCGGAGGAAGTGAGACAGCTTTTGATAATACAGCTATTCCAGTAGCTGGAGATGAATTTGTAAGAATAGGCAACTATGATGATAGTACTTATGCAAGTAGACAAAGTGTAATGTATCTCACATCTGATGATACTAATGCTCCATTTATAGATATGAAGGGTGACCTTAATAGTTATGCTGATTGGACTAGTGAAGCTTCAACTAAACTTAGACTGGGAAGGCTTGATGGTTTAACTGCTGGTGGTACTAATGAATATGGATTATGGGCGGGGCCATCCACTACTAATTATATAAAGGCTGGTAGTGGAGGTCTAGTTATAAAAGGATCTGAAGATACATATCTTAAAGCTACTGCTAATACAATAGAATTTTTTGATGTTGCCCCTGACACTAATTCTTATAAGAAGATGGATATTACTGGTGGCAATATTTCAATGTATGCTGATAATGGTAGCACTATTGTATCTAAATGGGATGATGGGAGTATTCAATTTGGAGCAGATTTATCAACTGCAACAGATGTAGATGCTATTAATATTTCTTCTTCTGGAGTTAAGATATATGGAAGTGCAAATACAAACTTTGTAAATATTGATAGTGCTGCTGTAACAATACAATCAGGCACTTATGATTATCTAAGCATGGTATCTACTGGGTTTGATGTATATACAAATGTAAGCAGTGCTGCTAAGAAAGTCGCACATATAGCTGATGAAATAGATTTATATAGTGCTGAATCTACTCCATTAAAATATATAAATATAGCTAGTGACGGTGTATCTGTTGGGAAGAATGCCGATGGAGGTAGTGCGGTTATCAATACTGTTAGGCTTCCAAGCGGTGGGGATGTCTATATTTATGGAGACCATACTAGCACATATGCCAAAATGAGTTCTTCTGGGCTACAGGTGTATAAAAATGGTGCTGGAGATAGTGGACTTGTAGCTACTTATGGGGCTGATACTCTTATTACTGGTGGTAGTATTACACTTCAGGGGACTACTGGAACTATTGGGGATGAAAGGGTTGTTATAGAGAATAATTCCATATCTATGTATACTGAGGGTGCAGAAGTTTTTGATATAACTGGCGATACAGTTACAGTAGGAAATCATGCAACAACAAAGATTGTGCTTGATGGTGGGGATGGTACTATGACTCTTGGCGGTAATTTTGCTATGGATTCTAGCGGAAATCTTACTATTACAAATCTGAAGATAGACGGTATGATACAAACTTTAGGCTCTGCTAGAAATACAATGATAGGATACTCTCAGAATGATCTTGGTACTGGCAATATTGGCATAGGATATAGTTCTTGCGGGGGAACAAGTCGTGAAGGGACAGCTCTTTATAACATAGCATTTGGACATAGCTCTTTACAGGCACTAACGACTGGAGATTATAATATATGTATAGGCTATTCTGCTGGTTCAAATCTAACAACAGGAAAAAGGAATGTTATTATTGGAGATAGTCCCGCTGCCGCTGTAGGTACAGATGACACTCTTATTATTTCTGGAGGACAAAACCCAGTTGGTGCAACTGATGTTATTACTTGGCTAACTGGAAATGCTTCTGGCGTGGTAAATTTTCCTAATGGATTCACTTCTAGAAATATTGGTGGTACTGCATTTAATGGAACAGGCGATATAACTCCTGCTAATGCTACTAATGCTACTAATGCTACTAATGTAAGTGGTGGAGATGTTAGTGGAGAAATTCAGGATGATGCTACTTTTGAATCTAATGATTATACTGGTGCAGAAGGATATGTTAGGATAGGGGAATTTATGTTCCAATGGGGAACTGAAACTGCAGATACTAGCGTCTCTTTCGACCCAGTATTTGGTACTGCTTGTTTTGGAGTATATTTTGGGAAATCAGATACTGGCACTGGAATACCTAGGATAACAGGTCTGTCTGCAAGTGGGTTTACCTATAGTGCAAGTCATGATGCCACTACTGCAACATATTGGATGGCTATAGGACATTAAATGTATAAATTAAGGAATAATTATGAGTAATTGGCGTCAAATAAGAGGATATACAGATAAGGCAGTAAAAAGAATTGGTAGAGCTGAGTATGAAAGACAGCGACAATGGGAGGAAGGTTTAGATACTCTTGGTGAAGGTATATCTTTATGGCAAAAGCATCAAGAAGGCAAGGCTACACAGACAGCTTTAGAAGAATTTGGTACTAGTGAAGGTCTTACTTATGATGAGGATACTAAGTCTTTTTATGGTAGACAGGAGGATGGTCAGCGTTATAAAATATCTCCTGCTGAACTAACGAATATGCAAAACTTTGGGAAGTATACAGATAAAGGTATCTCTGATTTTGTATCTACAAAGGATGGTAATATTAAGACGGGATATAAATATGATCTTCCTGATACGCCTGTTGCTCCTAATGTATCTGTTGTTGAAGGGGAAAGTTATTTTTCTGATGAAGATCCTGAATTGCCTAAAGATAATAAGAGAATACAGACTGTTAAGGGTGATCCCAGGGCTTCTATGAAGGTAGATGGAGAATGGATAGGATCTGCTAAATATCAAGAGTCTTCTTTAGAAGTAAAGCCAAATGAAATTGATTATCTTGGTAATAAGTTAGAAGGTTGGAAGACTGCTGCAAATCGACCTGTTATAGGGTCTTTTGCAGAAGGTGAATTATATGATTGGGAAGGTGAAATTCAGGAAGCTCATGAGTTACAAGAAACTAATATTCTTAGTAATAAAGCCAAAGAAGATGAGATGAAAAATCTTTTAGATATACAGAGAAAGAAGCAGCAAGAGTTTGATGCTAAAGTGGAAGCAGATAAAAAGGCTCAGGAAGAGGAAAGAATTAGGTTAGAGAATATTAAAAATACAGAGGCTTTAAATAAATTAGAAGAAGTCTCCTCTAAAGAATTGCAGACTATGAAGAGTAGTAATACTTGGTGGAATAAAGGTGATGAAGATGCAGGAGGTAGGTCAAAGTGGACTGACTTCCTATTTAATAACGAAGATGAGGGTTATGATGCAAGATAACAAACAATATATAGACAGTAAGAATTATAAAGAGCCATCTTTATTAGATGCTTTCAAGATTCCTGATACTGAGGTAGAGGTGGTTGGTGGTGAGGTATCAGAAGTAAATTTAGGAGAAGCTTTAGTCTTAGATGAGATTAGAAGATTTGGTCTTGTAGAGCCAGAAGAAGAAGGAAATCTATTAAAGGCTATGGGTGGTTCTGGTGATATTAATCCTGAAAGTGGCAGAAGAAGGTATCAAATGGAAGCTGATCCAAGTATGATGATGAGTATGTTGCAGACTGGCAAAGATATGGGTACTGCAGCTGGAGAAACAGGTGCAGCTGGAGGTGGAGTTAAAAAAATGGCTTTTGCAGCTGCAAATGCAGCAGTGCCTGGATTAGGCACTGCACTGATGGTTGGAGATATGCTTTATGGAGCTCATAAGCAAGGAGAAGCCAACAAAGCTAAGATGCAAAAAATAAGTGAAGGTATAGATAAGATTAATGCTAAGCGTACACAATTAGGCGAGCGTGCTGTAAAAGATATAAACAATATTTGGGAAGGTGTTGGTAATAAGTTAAGTGAGATTAGAGCTGGTGCTGGTAATACCTTGGAAAATTTATCAGATAAAGCAGCTGATGTTGTTAAACGTGGTAAGGGACTGGCTACTGGTGATGCTGAACAGATGGTATCAAAAACTACTACTAATGTACAGGAAAGTTTATCACAAAGTACTAAAAGCTTGGAGCATACTGCTGGTACTCAGGTAGATGCATACGGTAGAAAAATGGAAGATGAAACAGGAAGTATGACTATGGAAATTCAAGATATGCAGGAAGATATAGATGAGCTTTCAAAGAAAGATACTATGTTAGAAAATATTTTATAAGGAATAAAACAATGGGAAGAACAAAACCATCAGATATATTAGTAGCTTTAGATAGAATCTATACTCATAAGGAGAGGAAGGATAGAGCTGAGCAGGATATGGCTTTCAAGCTTATGAATATGGAATT
>NZER01000321.1 GCA_002690445.1 Candidatus Pacearchaeota archaeon | reverse complement strand
TACTACCAAATTACCATCTACAACTTGTGTAATTTCAGTCCATACATCTGTTTCTGGGACTGTATTCCAATATTTAGTAGTTGAAAAAACATTTGCTTTGGATAGAGTAACTGTATCTCTACTAGCCTTTGTATCCCCAGCTCCAGAAATTGCAGTATTAGCCTCACTATCAGACCACTCATTCCCTGTTACTGTATAATAATAATGACGACTTCCACGAGCACCTGCAGCTCCATTAGTACCATTGGTACCATCAGTACCATTAGTACCATTAGTACCATTGGTACCATCAGCACCAGGAGCACCATCACTTCCGTTAGTCCCGTTAGTCCCGTTAGTCCCATCTGAACCGTCATTTCCATTTGAACCAGCTGACCCTTGGTCTGCCATCACATCCCAATAACTAGAACTTGAGCTTGGAGTTTGACCTGTAGATGATTGTGTGGCTAAATAACTAGCTGACTGATAAGCTACTCCATCATTTTTCACATAAGCTACTGCAGCATTATAAGTGCCTTTCCATGTCACACCAGCACCAACACTATCACCGTTTTCTAAAATAAAAGTACCTTTTACAGTAAGAGTTGCTGCACTTGAATCCCATGTTAACTTGTCCTTTAAAGAAAAATCTCCACCACTATCTAAATAAAATCCAGTATTCGCATTTGCATAAGTACCAGTTCCTACATAAAGTTTACTAGCCCCCATATTAATGCCACCTATTGACCCGCTATTAGCATATATGTGACCTTTTAAATAAACACTATCCGAATACAATCCATATAAATTTGATTGAGATCCACTTAAACCTGCATCGGTATCTGTAATACCATCCAATCTTCCAAGTCTTGCTTTCTCTGTAGAAGCACTTCCAAAATTAGCCCAACTATTAACACCGTCTTTTATAACTAGATAAGGGGCTTTAGAATCGTCTGCTGATAGGTATAACAAAGCATCTCTATTCGTATTAGTAGTATTACCTATTCTTACTACATCATCACCTACTCCAAATGAACCAGTATCAGCAGGTAAATCTCCATCTCTAGTAACAGTAATTGTTCTCCCGCTTACACTAGTTACTCTTCTAACAAGTCTCCTAATAACATTAAGCGACCCACCACCATTATCTCCACTAGAAGACCCAGTTAAATTAGCTCGTTGAACCATAACTATATCATTAGTATGGAATGGACAAACTCCATTATCACTTGGGTCTTCAAATGTTATATCACTACCATCAATACTCTCTACTTTAGCAACTGCTGTGATTAAAACACTTCCATTAGTAGCTCTCAACTGTTGCAGTAAAAGTTCATAAACTGAAAGAGTACCCCTAATAGAAGCACTAGAAAACTCAGCATGACCAGTATTATCTATCTTCCATCCACTTCCTGTAAAACCTGAAGTAAATGGGTCTGAAGTAATATCATCTCCACCTACAATAATATCTGCTGTTGTAGCTAAAGAATTAAAAGTGACGTCTGATGTATCTAATACATTCTGGTTCATGTCATATAACTCATTTGCCCCTTGACCAGTATTCACGCTTGCAAAAGTAACTGCAGAAGAAGTAAGAACATTCTGATTCATATCATATAGTTCATTAGCTCCCTGGCCTGTATCTACTGTTGCAAAAGTAACTGCATCACTAGTTCCTACTGCTTGCCCAATAGAAATAGTTAATGTATCTGTAGCAGAAGCAACCGTAGCTACACCAGTACCACCTGAGAACGTCCCAGTATTACCAGTTGCAAGAACCTGATTGCTGCCACTATCTGCTGCCATAGTCCAGCTAGAAGATGCAGAAGAACTATCTACATAAGATTTGGTAGCAAGATGATCGTCTAATGTAGGCTCTATCCCAAGCTGTACCGCAAGAAATGGTGTTGAACCATTCTGAAGAACAGCTCCTTCTGCACTTCCTCCACCCCCAATTACAAAAGTACGAGGCGTAACGGTACTTTTTGATCTAGTAGATACAGGTGAGCCCTCTCCTATCATCAGCCACTGTCCCCCTGATTTGATCGCTTGGCTTACAGTGGTGCCATTTTTGACATAAACTACGTCTCCATCGCTCCCAGAGGCATTAGAAGGGAATCTAGAGAGTACCTGTGGCCTCTCTGCCTTGTTTTGATGCAATCTTCGTGTATCTCTATCCAATGGACTTCTCTCTGTATATAATTGTTAGATCATTTAACATAAAAGTTCTAGCTGCTGTACCTGACAATTTTAATTGGAAACTTTTCTTATTTTTGATTGTTGTACTTGGTTTCATTTCTACTGTTACTGCATCACCTGATGTATCATTTAATGTAGTGGTACTAAATACTGCCCAATCATTTTCATCTTGAGAACCATTAGTTCTATAGTATGCTGTAACATTTTGAGACGTCCCACCGATATATTGTGCTATTATTTTATATATGAAGGTATCTCTACCTGGATCACCAAAATCAAAATCTTTCGTAACTAAGGATACAGCATCAGTTCCTGATGCTGCTGTTGGTACATGCTCCCATTTTCCTATTGCTAGGTTATTACTAGCATCATCATATCCCCATGTCAGATCATTATCAAAGTTAGTAACCATATTTGTCATACCATTAACTACCTTGATCCGAGACTTCCCATAAACCCAACCATCAGTCACTAAATCATATAAATAAGCATTCACATAACCAGCAACACCACTATAACCACCTCCATTACTCTCAAAATATCCTGTTGCATCTGTACCAAAATGCCCAACAATCAATAACTGTCTTTCTTTCGGAATATATCCTATAGCTGCTCTATCTGTAATAAAAGTAGCCCATGTAGAAGATTTAATTCTACGAACCCCCTGCTTATCTAAAAGATTACGTACTGTTTTCCCATCATATATAAAACATCCAAGATCGTTTACCCAGGCACAACCATAGTCTGTCTTGCAAACAGCAGCTTTATTATCTACGCCTTTATGCATATGGCTTTCTTCAAGGTACTCTACAGGTTGAGATACATTTAATACATGTAGCGTTCTCTGCTTAAACTGAAGTATCCGATCCGCATATTCTGCCAGAGCAACAATATGTTCACCATCATCAACTGCCACATCAATCCTACCTGACCTCTTGAACTTATCAAACTTTCCTACTTCTGACTTGAACATAGCATCAGACAATACCTCACTACTCCCATCAGAATAAAATACCTTAACATTCGCTACATAGGCACGCCTATTCACTATCACTGCTGTTTTAGATCGCATCTCTATAATCTGAAGAGATTCATACCTAGCATTATTAAAAGGTGGACGTTCAAAAGAATATCCTTTATGATAGTTACCTGGATTAGCTACTGCCAAAGCCATTAGATTCCACTCCCTTCATATTGATCAGCTGGATCACCAGAATCTTCTACCATTGAAAATCCAGTTGGATCATTTGGATCAAGATCTGGCGGAACCGCACTACCCGAATCAGAAATAGTGACTGTTCGTTTTGCACTTTCCTTTAGAATATTAAAGTCCTCATCTAATAGTTGTACCATAAACACTCTGGAACCAGGGCCTGGATTTATAATTGGGACACTATGATTTGCAGTAGCAAGTGATGTTAATCTGAAATACACAGGCGTCACTTGACCACCAATCAATCTCAGGAACCCAGTTCTTCCAGTAAATCCACTAGCTGTATTTGAAAAGGTAACAGTCATAGTAGTACTAGCATATGAAGATGTAGATGCAGGGTCTGCATTAAGAGCTAAAGTGCCAGCATGAAATCCATAAGCAGTATGCGTACCACCATTATATTTTAGCCACCTATCCTTACCGCCCTGCTCTAAATCAAAAGACTTTAAGAAGAAATAGTCCTGATTCCCATTCTCTCTAAAGTAAACATTTACTCCAACAATTCTATCATCACCTAAATCATGATCATCATCATCATCAGGCGAATGTGAAGCTGTAGTAACATAGAGTTGTATTGATAACTTATGCTCAAACATAACAACCTGATCCGATGCTTCTGTCATTGGTCCTTCTTGACCACCTTTATACACTGGAGCAAATCCAAATTCATAGATACCACTCCACGAACCACCCTCTGATAGCCAGTAAGCTAGATTTAGATGAGTACCCAAATTAGCATCACTAGGATTAGCAGTAGTGGCATCTCTTATAGCAACAGTCTTACTTAGATCCCCAAAACTTTTAAGCTTCTGATCTGTTGTTACAAATTTCGTAATTGTATGTATAGGTGTATTAGAGTTAGCTGCCTCTTGATATAATCCAGAATCAACATAACCAAACCATTTGCTACTTCTTGTAAAATCACCATCATGTACTCTTAAGATCCCATCAGCATAATAATAAGTTGGGGAAAAAGCACCACCCATAGAGATGTTAGAACTCCACCAAGAAAGTGCACCATCAGAATCCTTTTCATAAAAATACACATAACCATTAAGACCATCGGCAACTACAAGATACTGAGATGGTGACTCACTAGCATCGGTAACCTGTCTATCAGAAGCAAATCTAAACGCACCAACACCAGGTTTTAGGTGACCAGTTCCTTTAACAGAGTCTTGATACCCTCTACCAATCAGATTCACTTTCCCGATATCAGCTACAGCTACATTTTCTACCGCAGATAATTCTTGATGAGCAATATCCCTAGCATCAGAATGTTCGTTTAATCCACCATGAAAAGGATTAATATTTAGGCTTTTTTTTGGCACGTTTCCTTTTTTTCGGTTTCTTAGGCATAGATTGTTTTCCCCCAGACAGATGTTACACCTTTAATTATCTCTACTGTCTCTATTTTAAAATTACCATTTTTGAACCAGTCTACAATCCCAACTGCGTGATTCCAATTATGTAACCGACCTCGTAACCAGCGATTCTTTTCTGCAGTCATATCCTTTAAGCATCCTAATGACCAGGCACCAATAGTACCTGAGTCAAGCTTTGTGAGTGAATGTCTTTGTATGTCATGCGTATGCCCATAGATGATATTAGCTCCATAAGCTTCAAGATGTTTTTTTGCATGATATGTAGTAGCATATGCTCCATGAATAAAATTAACCTTACCTATCTTTAGAGGTTTGTTATACCCATAATACTTATACCCTCGTTCCTTCCATCTACATGCTTTCTCAAACGTATATGCATCAAGTAATGAATGCCCTCCAACCTTATTGTCTGCAAATCTATCAAGCCAATCATCATGATTCCCTGCTAATATATACCTCTCATCACAACCGATCTTATCCAGTACCCTATCAAATTGATCAAGTCCTTCATTAACTTTTGCAATCTCCTCATCTACCAGTGGTAGCTGGTATTCTAATGGAGGCAATCTTTTCCCTTTGTACTTCCATGCTGAAACTGTCTCCCATTCTCCTACATCACCCAGATTGATAAATAGGTCTGGTTTGATAAAATTTATTATGGCAAGTGCACAGTCCACCGCTTTCTGATCGTGAATCGGAAAATGTTGGTCTGGAACGACCACCGCTCTTTTCGTTATTTTCATAAAAAGTGCACATATTTCTTAACTTTTCTTAAAAAGTGCTCAACTTCTCCTTTACCTAGTAACGTATTATAGTGACGTTTCCAATACTCCGCATAACCTTGTATAGAATCAGGCATGGATGCAGGTGCTCTCCAATATTTTATCCTACAATGTACAATTCCAGCTCTGATATTTGACTCTAATACAGCATCCCAGGTTTCCTCTGCGGTATCATCCCATAGAGATTCTGAAGTACTGGTCACCTCTGCTGCCTTAACCTGTAACTTTTTTCTGTATTTAAAGTAGTTTTCTACTGCTGAAGAACAAGTCTGCGGCTCAATTTGAAAGAACCCCCTGGCTGGACCATCAATTTGTCTTATATATCTATAATCTGACTCTACTAATCCTGTACACCAGACTAGATTGCATGCATCTTTTGATGCATAACGATCTCCCATCTCAGTTAGAGTGGATTGAATCAGATCCTTCATTTGATGTTTATCAACCATTTAGTAATCTTTTAATACCTCTTTAATTTTCTCTAACATCTCATCATCCTTCTTAGACTTAGTTGCTTTAACAATCATTCCTACAACCTTCAAGATAATAGCTTTAGCACCATTCTTCTTGACCTGATTCTTTATGTACACAGACAACATGCTCATGATTCTTCCTTCATAACTTTTGCTC
>NZER01000320.1 GCA_002690445.1 Candidatus Pacearchaeota archaeon | reverse complement strand
TCATATACTCTCTGATTGCTTCTCTTTCTTTCTCGTCTAGTTTTCCATCATTGTTTTTGTCAAACTTACTGATTATCTCTTTGTATCGAGATTCTCTGTCTGGAGAACGATTATCACTAGACGACCTACTGCGTGATGGACTATCACTAGACGGTCTGCTGCGTGATGGAGGTCCGAAGCTAGGGGTTCTTCCATCAAAGCCACGAGTGGGCTTGCTGTGGGGAGGTCTAAAGTTAGGAGTTCTTCCATCAAAACCGCTGGGAGGTCTGCCGTGAGGTGATGGACGGTCTGCTTTACAGCATCCGGGCTTACACTTACAGCCTTTTTTACAATCACACTTACATGCGCGACCGCATTTTTTACAATCTTTACAGGATGCCACCGGAGGCTTGCCTTTTTTGGGGGCAGCAACAAGACTCATTGGAATCATGAGCATTACGGCGACGATAGATATTACATTTCTTCTTTTCATCTTCTTCTCCATTTATGTTAAAAAATTAATTAATGTTTTTCGCTTTAGTATTTAACACCTGAAAACCACTTTAGTTTCTCCAAGATGCTATTACTTTACCTGCTAACCAAGATATTCGTGAAACAATAGCAATCATCACAATGATTAGAAATGTCTTCATTTTCTTACCTTCTTGTTAATCTATTTCTGTTTTCTAGCGCTATTATCTCTCTATTGTTTAGTTCTGAATCATAAGATGTATGAGTGGTAACTATCCATTTAACTGATACATGTCTTATTATATCGTATGTAAAGTCTTGGTATATACACACCCACCCTCTTTTAGTTTTTGCGAGAGCTGTGCGGATAATTCGTGGCTGTTTAAGGTTATTGTTTTTAACAACCACATAGTCTCTTACTACGAACCCAGAGCCCTGCTTGCTCAATCCTGTTTTTTGTCTTGTGTTGGGGTCTAGCACCGGAACAAGAATAGAATCTCTCCATTCCCACCAGACATACTGAACCATTCTTAGTTTAATTTCTCCTGTTTCATCATCTATTTTATATACATTGTTTATTTCAAGGTAGTCGCAAGAGTCATATATTACAAGCCTTTCAGGGCTGCCCGACGAAACCAAAAAAATCGAAAAAGCCGCTAAGACAATTGCGCACAGCCTCTTTATTCGACCCGAACACATTTTCCATCCTTTTCCACATAACCCTCATTACAGTTGGGTGGATAGCCCGCCTTTTCATCAGACTCAGACTTGTATCTTACCCGAAGATCTACCGCCTCAATAAGACTAAGACCCTCTGTGGCCTTGCTCATGCAAACAGCATATCTTTGTTTCTTGTCGGGGTATTCTTTATTCATAGTACTATCACCCATGCAGCGTGACATGAAATCGCTTTTGTCTTCATTTTCTTTGGTGTTTGGTATTGGCATTATAAAATCACCGTTGCTTCCCCTTCTAATAAGTACCTTGGGCGTCCACTGTTGTCTACCCTTTGTGTATTTTTATCTATCCCAAAATGATCGAACAGAGTTGCCTGAAGGTCAATTGGCCCAACAGGGTTCTCTATTGGGCTATATGATCTGTCTGCCGCACCAATTGTCCTGCCAGATTGGTATTCTCCGCCAGCCATAAGCATGGGGGTAATTGAGGGCCAGTGATCTCTACCCGAGTTTGCGTTGAATTTGGTTCTTCCAAACTCACCAGTAACAACAAGGATAATTTTCTCATTTAGTCCACGATCCCAAACATCCTGTAGGAATCCAGCTATAGCCTTATCAATTGGGGGAGCTTTAGTTTTCATAGCTGTAGAGATATTGCTATGCATATCCCATCCACCATAAGTAAGGGTTATGAAACGAGTTCCATATTCCGCAAGCCTTCTAGCAAGAAGCAGCTGCGTTCCTATGGAGTCAGACCCATAAAGAGCTTTTGTCTTTTCATCTTCTTTATCTAGATTAAAAGCGTCTTTGGCAGACCCAAGAATTACGTCATAGGCTTGGCTCTTGTAAAACTGTGAGGATTCTGCTCCGTCACCAGAAACTCTCGTTGCATCAATAGCGTTTAGTAGACTCTTTCTATTGGTAAATCTGTCTATTTCTATTCTGGGCGTGAGGTTGTCTTTGTTAGACGGATCAAATGGCTTATATGCTCCTCCGAGCCAAGAGCCCTCATCCCCTTCTATTTTGCCTTGCTTGACATAGGTGGGTACACCATTTTCTGGATTATTAGTTCCATAACAAGCAGATATAACAGACCCAAAAGAAGGATGCTTTGCCATAGAAGTAGTTGTTCTGTCTGGGTTATAATGTCCGGTCATCATAAAGTGCGTTCCCTGTCTATGGGAAGAGTCTTTATGGCTGAAAGAATTTACTACGTTCAGTTTGTTCGTATGCTTGGAAAGCTCTTGCCAATCAGCGCCAAGAGAGATGTTAGTTTTTGAATCATATATCCTGCCGTTTACTGGTTGCCATTCTGAGGGGGTGTTATCTAGTGGGGCGTGGAATGTCTCAAACTGAGTTGGGCCTCCCCCAAGCCATAGCCATACCACTGTCTTGTCTTTGTATGCGACAGCTCCGTCTTGTGAAAAAGCATAATCTGACAGGCCAACAGCACTCATTCCAGCGCCGATACTTCCCGCCCTAAGAAAATCTCGTCTATTGAACATAAAATCTAACATAATTGCCCACCCTTTCGTTAATATTTTGTTGATTGTGTAAGTGTTACTGGTGTCCCTCTGTATGGGACAAAATCGTTATTTGTATTTGCGTATGAGAACGTTGCCTCTACGTTTCCTCCTCCCGTATCTCCACCAGAAAACGATATTCCGGTAAGATAGTTTTTCTTGCCCAAGTCTATAACAAACTTGCTTGATTCCTGTCCCATTACAATCTTTATCTCTCTATCTGGAGTAGGGAAAGTCCCCATAAAATTGGTGTCTTTGATTAGTATGTTCTGCTCTATAGACTTCCTTACTATCGCAGTGATTTCACACGTAATACCAATTGGGGTTGTTATATACCTCCATTTGTTTTGTTCGGTTGGTAGCGATGTTTGATTAGAACCTCTCCATTTGCCAACGTCTGCCATCTCACCGTAGTCAAACGTGGCATTTATAGATATAGATTGAACCGCGCGAGCGACATCAATATCATCGCCTCCGGCTGGATTGGGCTGTGTTATATCAACAACACTTTTTACCTCGCTAGGCAATATAAACTCTTCGTTCTCTACATCTAGGTGTCGTCTTTTGAATGTCGTTCCAGTTAGTGGGGTTGCTATTGGGGCTGCCGCTGAGCCAGTTTTGATTAGATTTCGAGTAACAAAACTCAGGTTTTCAGTCATTCTACCGTCTACGCTAATTTCGTATGATACCTCAGTGAGCAGACAATGTTTTAGCGTTGCGCTTTCTATATTTCCCGACAGATCATCTGACCCGTAAGCCACCTCTATTGAATATTCTTTGAGTAGAGATGATGAATCCCATCCAGATGTACCTAAGTTTCCGTTTTTGAGTATATAGGCATTTGCATAGCTCGTAACTGAGGCTGGAGCATAGAAGGGGAGGGCAGCCGTGTTTACTTCTCGTTGTATCGAAATAGTAATTTCTGGCTTAGAATATAGGCTTCTTTGTTGCTGGGTTCTTCCTGTGTCAGATATGCCTGTGGCGTCGGCAGAGTAGTCGATGCCCACCGCCTGAACGTTTTGAAGGTAGGTACCGTCAACGTAAACAGCTTGACATGCGTAAAATATTCTGTTGTTGTCTGGCATGGTTTGGCCTTAAATTTTAAAAGTCGTCTACTAGGTTTCCTACTGAATACTCTGTTACTCGGGTCTCGAAGAAATTTTTACATTTCTCTAAATCAATTATCTCGCTCATCCAAGGAAATGGATTTTGTGTATCTTCAAAGGGAGAAGGAATGTTTAAATTCCCCAACCTTCTATTTGCTATATATTGAACGTAATCAATAAACATGTCTGAGTTTAATCCCAAAATACCATTTGGCAAAACATCTCTCGCGTAGTCTAGCTCAAGCTCTATGGCCATTTCTATCTGCTCAATAGTTTCCTTCTCAAAAGCTTTTGTCCAGACTTTTGGGTTGTCTTCTCTAATTCTATTAATCAGCTTGGTTCCAAACTCAATATGAAGACTCTCGTCTCTAAGCGTGTATTGTATCTGTTCACCGACTCCGGGAAGTTTATTCTGTCTATTGAAGGAAAGGAGCATAGCAAACCCGGAGAAAAAGAAAATGCCTTCACATATAACATAGTATGTAATCATGTTACGCAAAAATTCTCTTTTGCCTTCTATCGTATTAATATTAAATTCGGGTCTATTAATGTCAGTGGTGATATTCATCAGGAACTCATCCTTAGCTTTGATACTAGGGATTGAATTATAAGCCTCATACACTTCATTAATATCAAGATTCAAAGAATCACAAATATAAACCACTGTTAGGTTGTGTAGGCTCTCTTCGTAGGCCTGCCTTAAGATATACTGGCGGCACTCTGGGTCTGTAACAAACTTAAACACAGACAACAATAGGTTGTTCGCAACAAGAGATTCGCTTCCGGCAAAAAAACCAAGACATCTTTTGACGACTAGCTTCTCGTCTTCGGACAGTAGTTTAGACTTCCACTGCTCTATATCTTTAGCCATTGAAACCTCTGTAGGCATCCAGTTGTTTGCCGCTCCATCTATAAACAAGTCCCAAGCCCATTTATTAACATGGGGTAAAATCTGATTAACAACAGCAACCTTGTCTGATATGATTTCCTTAGTTTTTTTCATCTTCTTTTATTCTTTCAATTATTTGAAATACTAGGTCTTTCACCTTTTCTAACTCCTCAGGCGTTAGTTCAACTATATATTTTAACGGTGAAGTGGGTGACTGTCTGAATTCTTGAAATATCATTGACAGCTTTCACAGTCTGGATCTGTAATTAAACAGGCCTTGACCTGACTTAAGTCCTCCTCTAAAACAACATCCTCCTCTGGGGTGACTCCCTCCGTCGAGTCGGTTTGTTCAGTGGTGCTTTCTATAGTTGATTTTTCAACCCTAGTCGCTGACTTTCCTCTTAAATAGTATGTAGACTTTAGCCCACTTTCCCAAGCCTTGAAATATAGATCATTCAAATATTTCAAACTCTCGAACTTGTTATAGAGATTGAGAGATTGACCCATATCTATCCACTTTTGTCTTTCTGCGGCGGCTTCGATTAAGATGTCGTAATTAATATCAAAAGCGGTTTTGAACTCCCTTTGAATATCTTCATCTATATCTAACAGCATTACGTCCCCATCCGCTGTCTTAAGGGCGTCTATTAGTTCCTGACACCAAATCCCTTTTTTCTTGGCCATTGCAACAAAGTGCTCATTAACCATAGTGAACTCACCGCTAAGGGTGGAGTACACATAGAGAACAGAATAATCTGGCTCTATTGATTGAGAACATCCTTGTATATAAGAGATGGTTGCCGTAGGAGCAATTGCCATCACATTACTGTTTCTCATCCCATGCTCAGCGACTAAAAGTCTAACCTCGTGCCACTCTTCAATCGTTTCAAAGTCCTCTTTTTTATACACATTTTCTGGGCTATGCTTCTCTCTCTGGTTCATTAGGTCGCAATATGTATCTATAGGGAAATTGCCGTTATCCCATTCGGAACCCTCAAAAGAGGGGTATGCACCCTTTTCTTTGGCTAGTAAAGCAGAGGTTTTGATGGCATGAAACGAGATAAACTCCTGTATTTTACCGCATATAAGCACGGCATCCTTTGAATTATAGGGTATTCCTAGCTTATGCAGAATATCATGGGTTCCCATTATCCCTAAACCTACGGGTCTATGCGAAAGGTTTGATTTTTCAGCTTCTTTTGTCGGGTAGAAATTTAGGTTTATAACATTATCAAGGCCTCTGACTGCCGTCTCTACTGTTTGTTGGAGTTTCTTCCAGTCAATAGTCCTTACCTTCAGGTGGCTAGCGAGATTAACGCTTGCTAAATTACACACAGCGGTCTCACCAACATCAACAACATTTCCCTCATAATATTCTGTAGGCTTGGTGTGTAGGAAAATTTCTGTACACAAGTTGCTGCTGTGAATAATACCCTTGTGTTTATTGCTATACCTGATATTTGAAGAATCTTTAAAAGTGATCCAAGGATGTCCAGTCTCATATAGAGCTGTGAGAATCTTTTTCCAGAGCTCTTTAGCATCTACAACCCTAAAGTTTTTAATGTCTCCATCGTTAGCCATCTTTATATATTTCTTATAGACCTTAGTAAACTCCTTGCCATAGGTCTCATGCAGCTCTGGACATTCCACGGGGTCAAATAAGTACCAGTCTCTTTTTTTAGAAACCGCAATCATGAATTCATCACACACCCATAGCGCTGTATTCATATCGTGACACCTACGCCTATCATCGCCTGTGTTTTTTCTCAGCTCCAAGAAATCGTCAATGTCTAGATGCCACGGCTCTAAATACGAGCAGCCAGCGCCCTTTCTTTTACCCCCCTGATTGACGGCAACAAGAGTGTCATTAAATATCTTGAGCCATGGAACAAGGCCAGAAGAATTTCCGTTTGTCCCTTTAATGTAACTTCCCGCAGCTCGAATAGAAGACCAGTCCACCCCAAGACCACCGGCATACTTCGACAGCCTAGCCTGATTGTGTATTGTGCCAAAAATACCATCAATGGAATCATCTACAGTGCTCAAGTAGCAAGAAGATAGCTGAGATCTGTTTGTTCCGCTATTGAACAGCGTTGGCGTAGAGGGGGAATAACGAAACTCCGACATCATGTCGTACATTTCTATTGCTCTTTTTTCTTTGTCATCTTCTCCGACACATAAACCCATCGCCACCCTCATGTAGAAAGCCTGAGGGGTTTCCATTCTATTTCCGTCGATGTGGATAAAGTATCTATCGTAGAGCGTTTGAACACCGAGATATTTAAAAGACCCATCTCTGGGTTGCTCTAGCTTTTCCGCTAAGACATCTAAATCATACAATAAAAGCGCTTCACTGAGGCGCCCCTCTTTAACCATCGTTTTAATATTTTTAACGAACGATTTTTTGTATTGGTCTATGAATGTTTCACTCTCTACAGTTTTTCCAAAAACTTCTTTGTAGAGATTGTTCAGCAGCATTCTGGCTGCTACGTATGCGTAGTTTGGTTCCTTCTCTATTTTAGATCTTGCCGACAAGATAAGAGCTTGGTTAATCTCTGTAGTTGGTATTTTGTTATAGAGTTGTAGGCTAGCGTCTAAAACTATTTCACTAACAGAAACCTCTTCTAGTGAACCACAGGCTCTTTCAACGCATTTATTAATTTTATCAATGCAAACATCTTCAAGTCTTCCGTTCCTCTTCTTGATTTTAATATTATTCGTCATGATCTCACTGTGGCTAAAGAATCTAAAGGTATAAAAAAAACGACACTTATAAAAACAGAGAACAGAGCAAGTAGCTCTTGATGTTCTCTGCGCCTTTCGGCGGGTCGGAGTGAATGTTGCTAATCTGCTTTGTAATAAAGCTAGACTTTAGTAATCCCCGAACATTTTATTATAAGTATCGTTGTTGATATTTGCAAGCCCAAAAAGGTCTTACACAAGATTAAGCCCCGAAAAAGCTGCTCTTGTTTTCATCGTCCTCTGAGGCTGGCTCCGGCTCCGGTTCCGGTTCCGGTTCTGGAACTGGTGCTGGCTCTGGGGCATTTTTTTCTACCCCAAGCTCTGCTGCCATCGAAGTAAAAACCTCAATAAGTTCACTCTGAGACTGATGTCCCAGAATTACCTTGTCCAGCATCGCTCGAATAACTTCTTTATCTGCCATTTTAATCTCCTTGATTATTTCCATGAATCGCTTGCAATATTTTATCAGCCATCGATAGCTGTGTTTGATGAAGCGAATCTTCTAGTTTATCTATCTTATTATCAATCTTTATCTCTATTCCGTCAACCTTATTTTCCAAAGAATCCAATCTTCTTGCTATTGAGTCATTGACTTTTTCTTCCAGCATGATAAGTTTACTCCCGTGTTTTATCACAGTGTGAAAAACCCAACCTATGACGGGCAAAGCTACGAGGCCTACTATTTGTGCTATATCGTTGATGTCTGACCATTCCATAAGGGGTCTCCTACTGGTTATAAAAATAAAAGAAAAAAAGAGGGGAGGGTTACTCCCCCCTTTCCGTGATTATTACATACCAGTAATTGGTGCGTAGTCGTAGAAGTCACCACCGCTTGCAACGGTAAGGGTAACAAAATCAACCTTCATAACCAATTCACCCGGAATTGCCCGAGTTGGGTTAGCTGCACTATCAGCCGCTCTGTTAGTCGCATTGCCATCAGCAACATCCCACATGTAAGTGCCGTTAAGCGTTGCGGGAGAAGCAGCGGCAGTACCACTAGCGTTAAGCCAGTTAATACGCATGTTGGTAATCTTAGCGCCACTATCTAGCGTGTGATTCCAGCTAAACTGATTGTTTCTAAAGGCTGTTAAGAGCTTAGCTCCAAAATCGCCTCGGAATCGAGCGATAGGTAGCTTGTCGCCAGCACCCATAAACAATAGCTTTGTGTTAGAAACACCAGAAAGGGTATCAGAAGAACGAGCAATAACGTATTTGCCCTCAGCTGAATAGCCAAAAGTACCGCCAGATAAGGCTTTAGCGACATTATAAATACCGCTAGCACCAACGTTTGGTAGCACGCTAGAGTCGGTTGTGTTTGCAACAGCATCGTTAAGCTGAAGAGCTTTTGTAATAACGTCACCAGTATTATCATTATTGATAATGGTTCCGCCCTGTGTCTGCGACGAGAAGGCGCCGCCTGTAGTATTCTTCAAATGAGAATTTGAACTTGGAACTGCCATGATATATGACTCCTATGAATAAATCTAAAATTTTATAATCCAATGATTATCCACAAAGAGTCCGGTTCCTATCTTATATTACACAAATTATCTAGTATTTTATAAGACTTTATTCTTATTCCATGAATTTTTGAGGTATTAAACATATCATAATGTTCTTGAGATAGCACGGGAAAGCAACTAATGATATTAACGTCTAGGTTTTCTTCTATCAGCCTTGAGCAGATTATATTATCAAGAAGATCATCAACCACAGAACCCGTCCCTAGTACAATTTCATCTGCCCCGCTTTCTCGCAGAGAAAGACATAAATGTGGCAGGAATTCATTATCAGCAAGTCTGTATTCTACTATTGGGCGTATTCTAAGACCTTTAGTTTTGCACACCTCGTAACATATTTTGAAGTCTTTTCTTATAGAATGGAGGTTCCCGTCCTCTGTATCATATCTATTGATAACTAAGTCTATGGTTTTGACACCCCTGCTTTGACACAAGAGAATCTCATGGACTCTTATCTTCGTTTCGGATATTCCGTAGGGGAAGTCAATTATAGCAGAGAAATCGCAATGATCACGTATGAATTCTTCTCCTATACGCGGTATAAGCCCAGAAGGCGTACATATTTGGTCAACATTGTTCGTGCTCGCTTCAAATATGCACGCTAATATATCTGGATACTTAGACTCATCGCACAGTAATTCTGTTCTCATTTAAGCTCTTATAGTGCCTTCCAGCTTTGTTGACTCGTCGCCTAGCAGTCTCCCTACTGTAGCCATTTTCTTCTCCTATCTCATTCATTGTCATTCTAGAGATGTGTTTCTGCTCTAGCAATGTGCGATATTCTTCAGGGAAATCCATAAGTACGACGTTTATGTTTTCTTGTTCTGGCCCACAAACATCAAATGGTATATTTGTAAACTCCCGTTTTTTCTTCTTCAAATGGTTTTTTATAGCAAAGGTTAGCTGTTGATATAAATATGAGGTGAACTTGACTTTTCTCTCTGGGTCAAATTTTTTAAGACATTCCCACAGCGTTACAAGCCTCATAGATGATAGGTCGTCGGGATCGACAAACCTATTATATTTCGAGCAAACTTTATCCATAATTTTTTTATAATCAACACACTTAACGGCTTCATCAATACTTCTGTTCATTAGAACTCCTAATAATAATACCACCAATTTTTTGACGTAAATCTTCAAACTTATTTAAATCACTCAGATACGAATCGGTTAACGAATCTGCCATGATATAATCAATTTCTCCCATAGATGAAACAAAGATAGACCAAAACTGCTTATTGTCCACCTGTAGTTTCACCGAGTCTATGGCTTCTTTGAGGTCAGGTGTTACTGACTCCATGTTGCTGATATGTTTAGTATCGGTTAAAATATTCTCTATATTTAGTTTAACCTCGGTAGAACCAAAAAGTTTCCCTATTCCTATAAAAAATGTATATCTTCCCATGACTTTTACTGACTCTACACCCTCTATGTCCTCTAGCTCCTCTAACACAGCGAATGTTATGTCAAAATTAGTGTATCCAAACCAACAATCCCACCTATTGGAGGGTTTTAGGCATGAATCTACTGAAAATGCTCCATATGGTGTATAAATCACACTTGGGCCCGGATCAAAAAATTTCACTGGGTGTTCACCCATTTCTTCTGGGTGGGAATTGGCTAATAGTATATCTTCTAAAGCCGATAACCCTGAATCATTTTCTTCATAAAACTCTTCCGTAAGTGCATTCCAGCTCTGCCAAGCTATTCTCTTAGGCTCACTCATAACTGCCTCCCGTTAATGGTTTTGTACTTAGCACAGCATATTATACACACTATTTGAACTTGACATCTGTTGGTCTTATGACTAATTCTGACTTTTCTGGTTTTTGCATAAGAGCCTTGTACAGTGTCATGAAAATCGCCAAGTCTTCATCACCTATGTTTTCTGCTTGGTCACGTAACTTTTCTAGTATGCTATCCTCATATTCACCCGAGTTAATCTGAGACATCATAAAGGCAAAATTCTCTAAATCTGAACTAGAGTCTCCCCATCCACACTTAAATAAGACGCTACCTGTCTCTCTGTCAACGTAGCAGTGAAAATAGCATGACTCATGGGGCGAATCTTCTGGTTGTGTATGTTGATAGTATTCCAATATAATATTCTCCTAATTTTTCAAGGGTTTCTTCTGAAGCTAGACTTTCAGGGGTTCCAGCTCTGTGAAATCCATCTACGTATGGAAACTGTGTAAAATATACCACCTCGCACTCATCATCAGAAACTCTTCTGAAATCAGTCAGTGTTATATCTAGCCAGCCATAAGAATGATGTAGATACTCTGCACATAATTTTTTCAGACACTCATCCACAGATTCTGAATACATATGTCTTGAGATGGGTTTATCTCCATCTGTTAGCAATGTATTTCTCTTCTTGTCAAAAGAGTTGAACTTATTGTTAAATGCTACCGGCAGTAGAGTCAGCTTAATCTTCATCTGCTTCTTTTTCTTCTGCTTCAGCACCCTCTTGTGATTTTAAGTACTGGCTCTTGAGTTCTTGTACTATTTGAAAATTTTCACGGGCATCTTTAAAAGCTTCCAGCGAGTTTCTGAACTCTTCAAAAACGTTAGGATGGTCTCCTACGCCAACGGAAGAATTCATATAGACCCTCATGGTTAGCGCTGACTCGTCCATCTTGGCTTTGTAATGTGACTCTGCGGCCGCAATAAAATCAATATTCATAACTACTCCTTCTGTATAAAAAAGAACCCGACGCATCGTGCGCCGGATTCGTTGTAATCCAACCTCTTAAATGCACTATTCCGTTGCGCGAAGAGAGTCACCAACAATCCATGCTACACCCATTGCAACAACGGTATTTGCGGTATCTTCTGGAATCCCTAACACATCGTTAAGAACTACAACAACAATTGTACCAATTGCCGCCCAGAATCGTCTCGACTTAACTAAAGTCTTGAGTTTATCGACCATTTTAAAATCTCCTATAAAAATATTGACTGACTCGCTATTATTCTATCATCCATACACAATAAAAGCAAGTCTAAAATACGTTATCTTTAAACTTTTTGGCAGAGTTTTGCCAAGAAAATTGTTTTGCTGTCTCAATACCCTCTATATTCTGAGGTAAGTCGCCCTCTTGTTTATTTTTGTGGATTTTCCTCATATGTTCGATTATCTGGTCTTTTTGTTGGTTTCCAATAGATGCCCATCTTCCATTGCCATGAAACCATACCCCATCCTCTGCTGACTCTAGATCTGTTATGTCTACAAGATTGCAGTTCGCCTCGCTACAGAATTCTGTGTGGGCAGAATAGTTAGTAGAGATAACATGTTTTCCACAGCTCATCATTTCTAAAAGCTCTAGGTTCCACCCCTCTGCCCTACTGGGAAAAACACCACAGTCGGCTTGTTTCATTATGTTGTATACGTCTACATGATTTTTTTGGCGAGGGATTATTCTTATTTTACCGCCAAGCTTAGAATCTTTATATAGGCTTATCCATTGTTGCTGCTGCTGAGGAGAGTAAAAGGGATTGTCGCACATCATCCATAGTTCGACATCATCATTAAACTCGAAGGCCGCATTAAAGCACTCAACAAGAATATCGTGACCTTTTCTTATTTCCCATTTTCCGCAATTAAAAAATATAGTTTGCTGGCGGGCGGAAGAAACCGGCACAAACATATCAGAATCTACACCTAGAGGAATCACCCGCACATCAATATCTAAATGATCTAACACAATTCCCTTTGCCCATTCCGAACAAACAAACAGCCTGTCGTTGTGAGACATGCTCCACAGCTCATTGTCGCTGAATGTATCCAGCTCGAATATTGGAAATCCTATATGCGTGCCTTTGCCTGTGTGGTGATGTATATCATTCTGATGCCATATTTTTACGGAAGGGCTATCTTCTAGATTTGGTCTATACATTATAGACTGAAGAAATTCACTACCATCTAAAGGTTCGGGTGTTCCTATCGGTATTAGCTGAACATTTTCCCCAGAAGACACTAGGTGTTTAATTATATTATAACTTGCTACTCCGTAGCCTAAATTATTTATTGGTGCAGTTATATTAATCATACGTATGTTTCTCTGAAGAATGTCTCTACATTATTATAGGTGTGATATTAAAAATTCACACAAAATGGCTGGCTGTCGTCGTATACCATGATCGGCAAAGGTTTGGTGTGACACAAAATAGCTGGCCACAGCCGTATACCATGCTCGGCAAAGGTTTGGTGTGACAAAAAGCTATCTAGGGATATAGTATAGTAACTAGGGTTTGACATAATAACTAATCCGATTTAATCATATAATACTGTTTCCAGTCATTAAAAACAAATATATCGCCGTGCCACCTAATATAGTCATTACTGTTGGGAAGAATTATATTGTTTTGACTTCCGAGAACGCCAATAAACCAACTAAAGGTTCCATAGCTTAATAGCTTATTCGTAAACCTCGATCCAAATTTAATTGTTTCTTGGGGCGAAGATTCATGTATGGCAAATCCGTATTTTTTACGAATCTTCCATACGCGAGGATCGTTAGGAGAATCTGAAGATATATATTTTGGCAAGTTCTTGTAGTTTGGGATGCTAAGAATAGCCTTTTCAAAATGCTCGATACAAACCTCCATGCCGCTTTTAGCAATATCACCAAGTCTGTAATGTATAAAGATACCCTCCTCGCTATCTTCAAGGAGTTTTTTGTGAAATATTTTATCTAGATTGGCTCTAATATATTTGGCAGCTATCGGCTCTTGAAAAAACTCACGGGGATGAATTCTAAAGTCTAGACTGTGTGAATCAGCAGGGTCGATGGCAAGAATGTCTGCTAGATTTGATGACCTAATAAGGATATGCGTTTTACTGTCGGTCTGTTCGGGATATTCCTGTGGGCTATCTATAGTGTCTAGCTTATTAAAATCAAAGAAATAAGGAAAAGTTCCTTGTATTGCGGGCTGGTCTTCACCGTACTGGTTCTTGAAAACTGGAGGACTACCCATTTCATCTGTAGAGTATTTTGCAAACGATAAACTTTTATTAAACCTAATTCCCAGTAGAGACTGGAGGCAGGCAGAGAATATATTATTGCACATCAGGCCGGAATTCGGCTCAATTATTATGTAGCTCTTGTCGTCCAAAGCATGTTAAAGTGGAGGCGGCGGGAATCGAACCCGCGTCCTGTCTAGTTTCCATAGCAGTATCTACATTGTTAGTACGTTGTATTCACACAGCG
>NZER01000319.1 GCA_002690445.1 Candidatus Pacearchaeota archaeon | reverse complement strand
TGTCTGCAGCGTTTGCCCTGTCGTGATTAAATTCCCACTAATATCGTCAACTACTGATCCCGTCGAAACAAGGTTGGTGGATACGGTGTTTATGCTGGTAGTAAGGGTTTGACCGGTGGTAATTAAGTTAGCGGCGCTTGCTACCACATTCCCCTCTGTCGCTAATGGGAAGTTCAACTCGAATCTATCGTTAGCGTCGTTATATAAAATGTTCGCCGAAGGTTCTGTGCCTCGGTCTATTGTTATGCCCCCTGAGATACGGCTAATCCCAGCGCCACTTTCGCCGCTGTTAATATGAATTATATTATCCCTAACTGCTAAATTCTCTACATCAACGATTACTTCTGTTCCCGTGACCGTAAGGTTGTTGATAGTTACTGTATCAGTGAAGATTTTATTACCGGCAACACTCTGGTTAGTCGTAAGCTTTACAGTAGTCGAATCTAACGTAGCAATATCTGCATCATTACTTGTAATCTGTGTTTGTAATGTTTGTCCGGTCGTTCCCAGATTAGTTGTGAGCGATGTTATGTCTCCATCATTCGACGTAATCTGGGTCTGCAAAGTTTGCCCAGTGGTAATCAAGTTACCACTAATGTCGTCTACCACGCTGCCAGTGGAAACCAGATTAGACGCCACGGTATTAACATTAGTTGTAAGCGTTTGACCTGTTGTGACTAGGTTAGAAGTTAACGTCGAAATATCCGAGTCGTTACTGGTAATCTGAGTCTGTAAAGTTTGACCTGTCGTTATTAAGTTACCGCTAATGTCGTCCACTACGCTTCCCGTGGAGACTAAATTAGTAGATACCGTATTAATGTCGGTGGTAAGTGTTTGACCTGTTGTAACCAGATTAGATGTTAAAGTGGAGATATCTGAATCGTTACTTGTTATCTGCGTTTGCAACGTTTGACCCGTAGTAATTAAGTTCCCACTTAAATCCGCAAACTGCTCAGCCGAACCTCCAGTAGCCATCCCAGAGACTATAGCTATTTCAGAAGTAAGAGTCTGACCAGTAGTAATCAGATTACTGGTGAGGGTAGAGATGTCACCATCATTTGATGTAATCTGCGTTTGCAGGGTCTGACCAGTTGTTATCACGTTACTGGTAAGAGTACTGATGTCCGAATCGTTACTGGTAATTTGGGTCTGTAAAGTCTGACCGCTGGTTATGAGATTTCCACTTATGTCATCAACAATAGCTCCAGTTGAAATAAGATTAGCAGTATTGTTATCTGTCGAAGTCTTAAGTACTCCCGTAGCGGCCTTTAACGCCGTAATGTCACCGTCGTTATCAGTGATTAGGCCGGATACTGTAGTGATCTCCGTAGTCAGAGTTTGACCAGTAGTGATAAGGTTACTAGTTAGGTTAGTAATATCTCCATCGTTGCTAGTGATTTGAGTCTGGAGAGTCTGACCTGTTGTTATTAGATTCCCGCTAAGTGTATTTACGCGGCCGCTTAATTCAGTGACGTCGGTGTGAGAGCTCGCGATCCCTGAAACGGTTGCTATTTCAGAGTCTAGATAATTTCCGGTCGAAATTAAAGTGCTTGTAAGAGTCTGCCCTGTGGTAACTAGGTTACTGGTAAGGGAGGCGATATCTCCGTCATTACTCGTTATCTGAGTTTGTAGGGTTTGTCCGGTAGTAATCAAGTTGCCACTTAACTCAGAAATATCAGTATGAGCTATGGCGATCCCCGAAACTATAGAAATCTCGCTTGTCAAAGTTTGACCCGTTGTTACAAGATTAGAAGCGTTAGTGTTGGTGTTCGTCTTGAGCTCACCGGTAGCTGCCAACAAGGCGGCAATTTCTGCATCATTATCAGTGATAAGTCCCGACACGGTGCCTATCTCGCTTGTAAGCGTCTGACCGGTAGTAATGAGATTAGTAGTCAGATTAGTAATGTCTCCATCATTAGAGGTAATCTGGGTTTGTAACGTTTGCCCCGTGGTAATTAAATTAGTGGAAACGGTATTAATGTTAGTCGTAAGGGTTTGACCCGTCGTTATTAGGTTTCCACTTATATCATCGACGATGGTTCCCGTGGAAATTAAATTAGATGTTAACGTCGAAATATCTGAGTCATTACTAGTTATCTGCGTCTGAAGAGTTTGCCCAGTAGTTATTAAGTTACCACTTAACGTATCCACCTTTCCACTCAGAGCGGGATCTGAAGCTGAACCCGTTGTCAACCCAGAAACAATTGCTATTTCAGAATCCAGAAAGTTTCCGGTTGATATTAAATTTGTGGTTAGGGTTTGACCCGTGGTAATCAAGTTACCGCTTAGAGTATCAAAGTCCTGTCCTCCTGCTAAACCAGAAACAGTAACTATTTCGTCAGTTAAATACTGACCAGTAGTAATCACATTTCCGCTCAAAGTATTTACTACTCCACTTAAAGCTGTTAAGTCTTGTCCTCCAGCTATTCCCGAAACGATAACTATCTCATCGGTTAAATACTGCCCCGTAGTAATTAAGTTTCCACTTACGTCATCAATTACGGAACCTGTAGTGACTAAATTAGATGAAACTGTATTTATGTTATTGGTAAGGGTAGTTCCAGTGTTTACTAAATCCCCTATAATTCCTGCTATCTGTCCATCGTTACTCGTGATTTGGGCTTGTAAATTGTTACCTGTAGAAATTAAATTTCCACTTACAGAATCTATGTAAGATCCCGTGGTAATTAGATCCCCACTAATTTCATCCACTTTTCCACTTAGGGCGCTTACGTCTGTATGAGCTACAGCTATTCCTGAAACTATTGATATTTCGCTAGTAAGGGTTTGCCCTGTAGATATCAAGTTGCTGCTTATGTCTGAAATTGCCTGAGTGTTATCGTCTACTTGGAAACCCGTCTCTATTAAAAAGTTCCTCATTCTTACCCCGGTCGCGACGAGGTCATATGTTAGATTAGTTATGTCTGTGTCATTAGTGTCTATTTGACCTTGAAGAGTGATACCGGTGGTTATTAAATTCCCACTTACTATATCTATTCTTGACCCAGTAACTATTAGGTTTGAGGTTAAAGTGGAAATATCCGAATCATTACTCGTTATCTGAGTTTGGAGAGTCTGGCCCGTAGTGATCAAGTTGCCGCTTAACTCGGAAATGTCAGTATGAGCTTCCGCAATCCCCGAAACAATTGCGATCTCACTAGTAAGAGTCTGTCCCGTAGTTACGAGATTCCCACTTAGTTCATCAAACGTACTACCCCCAGCTATTCCTGAAACTATAGCAATTTCATCCGTTAAGGTTTGGCCGGTTGTGATTAAATTCGTATCAGTTGTATTGACTTGATTTTTTAGTTCTCCGGTAGCCGCAGTTAAGCTCGTTATGTCTCCGTCATTTGAAGTAATTTGAGACTGCAGAGTAACTCCAGTTTGTATCAGGTTGGAAGCGTCTGCGTAGGTTCCTGTTTGGTCTTGCGTAACGACGACGTTTCCATCCACAGCTACGGGGAAATTAAATTCAAACCTATCATTACCTTCATGAAAAATAAAATCTGCGTCAGCCAAAGTTCCCCTATCGATAACAAGCCCCCCCGAACCAACGCTTATTCCCGCCCCGCTTTGGCCGCTATTGATTATTATTATATTATCCTTGACCGCTAAGTGTTCAACATCGATAATGGTTTCTGTACCCGTTACGGTTAGATTCCTAATTGAAACATCTTCAAATATTGTAGTTCCAGTAGCGCTTGAGAAATCTACACCCCCGTTGACTGTACTAATTGGAATATCCCCAATAAATAAAGTATTTGATGATACTGTTAAATCATTAAAAAAACCATCCTTAAACGGTAACGATTCAGACCCCAAGTTAAGGGTCCCACTAGAAGAGGGTAGTATACTTCCCGATATAGTTCCCCCAGACTTGTTGAATTTATATTCTTGCAGCTCTCCAGTCGCCGAACTTAAAATACCAGTTTCGGTTTGGAGTGATGTTATACTAACTAAATTTGATACTATTCTGGGCTCTAGGTTATTTCCCGTGTCTATTAAATTATTTTTATTATCTTCTACATCCTTATTTAAACCGGTATGTAAATCATAAAGGGTTTGACCGGTTGTGATCAAATTTCCACTTAAAACTTCTCTTTCGGTATCTAATGAATTCCCGGTAGATATTAAGTTGGATGTTAAAGTTTCCCCCGTGGTTATTAAGTTGCCACTAATGTCGTCGGTAATAGTACCGCTATTTAATATTTGATTTTCTAAATTATTTCCAGTTGATACTAGATTATTAGTTAAAGTATCGATATCTCCAGTAATCCCAGTAATTGAAGCTTCTAAACTAGCCCCCGTGGAAATTAGGTTACCGCTTAGAATATCCCTAAGGGAATCTAAATTATTACCAGAGGCAATAAGGTTTCCACTTAAAGTAGAAATCTGAAATTCTAAAGTGTTTCCAGAGGAAATTAAATTACCGCTTAAAACTCCAATTTCATCAGTAAGGGCTGTCCCAGTTACTATAAGATTTGCCCTTAAATTGGCTACGTCATTAGTAAGGGAAAGGATATCGCCTTGAGCAGCCAGAATATCTGTATCAACCCCTAAGTCAGGAACTTGTCCACTGACATTAGTGATGGGAGCGGCCCCCGCAACCGTGGTAATACCATCTATTCGCGAATCTACCACCGTAGTAGTAGTTCCGCTTATGATGACATCAACTACAGTCTGCGGGTCGCTCATTTTATTAAGTTGTTACTTGTGGATAAACGAGAAAACTTCCAGCTAGAATTTTGTCTACGGCTCCTTCTATATTTGAAGCCCCACTTGGATATTTCTCTATATCATAAACAAAATCCCCAATGGGCATCCCCGCGGTTGTAGATCCGCTAAGATATACGTCTATTAAGCCACTCTGATAAGCCGATCCCGTTGTTCCCGAAACGATGGTTGGGTCTAGGTCTACTAAATAATTATCACTAGAATATCTATACTTTACTACCCCCCTCGCGCCATATCCACTTAAGTCTATAGCGTCACCACTCGCATCCTTAACATTTAATCGAACGCTAAGCTGGGAACCTTGAGTCGCGCTGAAATTATAAACCGTTGCCATATAGAGTTGATTACACTATATGGGGTTTTTTCAGAAAAAATCTTATTTTCCCTCAGAGAGAATCTTCATAACTTCCGGATCTGCATGTGTCGTAGATTCGGCTTGATGAACAGGCTTTTTGTAAGATGATACGTGTTTCCTGAATTCACGGAGGAGCCTTTCTCTCAAGGTGTGTCTATTATCAATAGGGATAATGCCTACTGTGGATGCATGAGTTTGAAGATCGGACATGTTCATCTCGTCTACCTGATTCGTATATTGATTTTCATTAAGAGTGCCGTAAGCACTGCTTCCATCATCTCCCCAAATTTGTTCAAGCGTAGTAGGTTCAAATTTCTCCTCTTTTCCGTGCGCTTGAGAGAGATTTTTCATATTTTTAGTTACTTTTTTTGAAGCTTTTCTTTTTGCTGCCATGATCTTATTCCTTATATTATAGGGAAGTACACATTTTTTCCAAAAAATAGAAAACCCCGACCCTTTCGGGCCGGGGCTGTTAAACTATATCAACTCTTATGTAGCGATATTACACCAACTGCTTTCTCAGACCGACAACAGCGCGAGCATCGAGAAGGACACGTCCCTCTTCGAGTCCGCCATAAAAGCCGACCTTATCCTGCCGTGTAGCATACTGATCATCCGGAAGGGCAGTAAAAGTACTGCCTGTCTCGGCATTACGAGCCACAGGGCGCACGAACGCATCTGTAGAACGATCAATACCAACCAATATCTCTTGGGTACCCGCCAAGGTTCCCCAAGTATCATACAAGGTATTGTACTTCTGGGCCGTACCGAATTCGTACATTTCGACAATATTCATGCCGAAAATGTTACCGAATCCACCAGCTCTCCACATCTCATCCTTGATACCATCACCAACCTGTTCGGCTGCGGCGCTATCTTGGTAAGCTGTGAAGGAAATGGCGCGGAAGTTAGCTACGACCTCAGGAGACACGAACAAGTCCGTGATACCCTTGGAGTAAGCTGCTGCCGGAGTACCATTAGCATAAGAGGCGTTAATCCTCTTCATCTTGGTAAGTAGACTGTTAAGATCAGCCAACGAGACAGCACCTGTAACAGCGTTATTAACAACATTGTCACCAGCACTACCGGTTCCCCACTTGCCTTTGGCTTCCGCCAAACCTCTAAGGACAACCGCCCATGCGTTGCGATCCTGTTTAACCAAGATCTCATTTGCCATGCGCTCGATACCCTTACTCACAACATCCAAGCGGCTCTTGCGCGCATACTTCTTGAGGAAGCTTATCGCACTATCCAACTTGTAAGTTGCGATCTTCAACTCAGCATTACCTGAGATTTGCGAAGAAGGAAGACCACCAGCCATCTGCTGTGACCAAATGGTGGTATAAGGATCCTTGCCATTTTGATCATAAAACAAATCGAGCGGATAGCTCGGATTGTCATCTTCATCATACTCGACATCTGTATAAACATACGCTGCCGTGTTTGCCTGATCCAAAACCCTACGAACAACCGGTCCGATAAATGCGGCGAAAGCCTCAGTTGCCGGACGAGAAATCTCGGGACTCTTAGAACCCATTGCTTTAATCAACTCAACCTGCTCGGGAGTATTTTTTAATTTCATTTTCATAATATTATATTCTCCTTGT
>NZER01000318.1 GCA_002690445.1 Candidatus Pacearchaeota archaeon | reverse complement strand
TTTTCTCATATCCCATAACCATCTCTTTATGGGGAAATTTTTCAAAATGGTCAAATAACTACATTTATCATATTCTTTAAGGTCTGGAGTTAAACAACTACTTCTAGGACATGCAAACCAATAATCTCTAAAATGTACCACAACCGGAATTTTAAACTTTTTAGCAGTTCTAATAGCCGCAATAGAAGTTAATCTATCCTGGGCATGAATTAATTCTATCCCTCTTTCTTTAACAATTTTAGAAAAAAACTTCTCTAAATATTTATTATGAATTGAATAAAATGGAACCTTTCCAAATTTCTTAAATTTAACACTATTTTCATAGTCTCCAGAAGAAGCGATCACCACATTATGCCCTCTTTCTCTCAAACCTCCAACTAGCAAATCCATACTCACTTCCGCTCCACCTACACCAATGCCCGAATAGGTGGTAAATAACACCTTCATCTCACTCTTTTAATATTAGAAATTCTTAAAAATATATGGACCAATAGGTACCTATGGGATTTTTAGGAAAGTTTAGGCATGATCGATTATTTCTGCTTTTTTTGATAATTCTAGTAGTCTTAGGAATGTACCTTCGTTTTAGTAATTATGATGAAATTGGATATACACATGACTCTATTTTAACAGTAACAGGAGCTATAGCTTGGTTTTACCCCTATCCTCATTTCCCTGGATTAATTTATTTAGGCCCACCTCTAGGAAACATGATTATTGGCACGGGGTGTATGGTTTCCAATGAAGATTTCTCAGGAGTCTTACAAGTCGGTCCAAAATTTTCACCCAACATACCCATTTTAATGGGCCAATCCTTCGTAAATGCAGAATTCCATTGTAAAGCACCGAACTACCTCTTCGGATTAATCTTCTTATTAGTACTCTCTTTATTAGCAATATTCCTATTCAAAAATTATTATGCCTTATTTTCCATAGCATTTTTTACATTCTCTCAGTTTATCTTAAAGTGGGGCAGAATAATGTCTGTCGATATGATTTTTTATGTTTTTACCTTTACAGGTTTAATTTTTCTTTGGAAGTCCTATGAAGCAGAAAAAAGCTCTAAAAAAGAAAATACCTTTTTTATATTTTGTTTTGTCTTTTTAGGTTTTGCAGGTGCGACAAAGTTTTCAGCAGGAGTATACTTCTTATTTGCATTTCTATTATTTATGGGAAAGTATTGGCAAGAAATAAAATTGCTAATAAAGAATATTTTCAAAACACTAAAATTGGATCTTGCAAATAAAATAAGCACCCCTGCCGAAACAAAATTGAGACCTTTTATCATCAAAGGAATTTTCTATTTCATAACTTATGTTTTTGTACTTTTAATCCCTTACAAACTAAACCCCCAACATCTATATAACATTTATACAGGATTTAAGAGGATAGCACCTAATGTGTCCGCTATGCGTTTAAATTCTAATATTTTTCCAGTAATCAATGAATTTTTAATAAAAATAAATACTCTAGATCTTTTGATTTTTCTATTTTCCATATACATTTTTATAAGGTTAATATTCAAAAAACAAAAACAAAAACGTGAAAAATTTATTCTCTACCTTGTATTCTTATTCCTATTTACAACACTCTTTTTTGAATCAGTAGGCTTATTATTTAGGGTAGCCATACCTCTCTTATTAAGTATAGTCTTTCTAATGGGGCTTGTTTTTTCACATAAAGAATATTCCATTTTTAAATTATTTAAAATTCCTATAGAAAAAAGAAAAAAGATATTTTTTATTTTCTTAATTATCTATATTTTATATTCTGCTTTAATCACAGTTCCTCATTCCCCTTATTATTTTAGGAGCAATGAAATTATCTGTATCTTTGAAAGAGAACAATGTGATCAGATACTCCTAGAAGATTTTAATTTGGTAGCCACAAAACAAACTATGAAATTTTTAGGCAGTATTTTGAAGGAGAATGAAACTTACCGTTATCAAGAAGGAGAAGCGCCCCAGATTTATTTAAGACCCAACGACCCCATGATTTATTATCAATTATTTGATTTAAATTTAAATAAACAATTGGGCAGAAGTCCAACCCTTGCAGAACAAGTCCAATATTTTCATCCAGAAGGAAGAGATCTCCGATATTATGTGGAAAATAGATGGTATGGAACCAATACAGAGGAAATAGAAATCTTAAAAAAGGAATATCAACCCAACTATATAGTCAAATTAGACAACAAGGACGTAATGAGAATCTATGATTTATTCAATCTAACTAAAAAAGGTTTCTAAAATGAAATTATCAATCATAATTCCGGTTTATAATGAAGAAAAAACAATCAAGGCCATTTTAAAGAGAGTTAAAGCTGTCCCCCTAGAATTAGAAAAAGAAATAATTATTGTGGACGATTCCTCAAAAGATTCAACTAAAGAGATTCTAAAAACCATTAATGACCCCCAAATAAAGATTTTTTATCATGAAGTCAATAAAGGCAAAGGTTCAGCCATTAGAACAGGTTTAGAGCAAGTCACAGGAGATATACTTCTAATACAAGATGCAGATCTAGAATATTCTCCGGAAGAGTATCCAAAATTACTTCATCCAATCTTAAATGGTACTACGAAAGTAGTATATGGTTCAAGATTTAAGGGAAATATGGTGGGTCCAAATTTATTTTCTCATGTAATTGGAAATAAAATATTAACTTACATTACAAAGATCTTATACTTTCGTAATATTTCCGATATGGAGACTTGTTATAAGGTCTTCAAAAAAGAAGTTATAGATAGTATAACTTTAAAAGCCAAAAGATTCGACTTTGAACCAGAAATAACTGCTAAGATAATTAAAAAAGGATATAAAATTTATGAAGTGCCCATAACTTATGAAAGTAGATTATTCGACCAAGGTAAAAAAATAACTTGGAGAGATGGAATAAAAGCTTTATATTATTTGATTAAGTATCGAATTATGGATTAAAATGAAAATAACTTTACTAAATGCGCTTTCGGATAGAGAAGAATGTATCAATAAAGACATTATGGGCGGTTACGGCGCCGCAACAAGAATAGGGAACAGTTTTTTAGCCAAACTTATCGAATCTAGAAAAAAATCTGGAGTTAAATTGCCCATTTTTGCTTTGGGACATATTGCTGCAATTTTATCTAACAAAGGCCATCAAGTCGAATACAAAATTAATGAAATTCCTTTAGATTCTGATTTAATCTTAATGCCTTCCTCCATCGTAGACCATAAAATCGAATTAGAATATGCTCAGAAAATTAAGCAACAAACAAAAACAATAATCGGGTTTATAGGACCTTTCGCATCGGTTCAACCCGAATTATACCTTAAACATGCTGATTTTGTAATAAAAAACGAACCAGAACAAATTGTTATGGAGATTGCAGAAGGCAAAATTCCGAAAGGGTTGGTAGATTCCAAACCTATTCAAGATTTAGACACACTACCCTATCCCCAATGGGACATTTTCCCCATAGAAGATTATTCTTATTCTCCCGTTATTAATAAAAAACCATTCATCTCTATCTTATCTAGCAGAGGCTGCATTTTCAGTTGTTTTTATTGTCCTTACAAAGCTTATTACGGAAATTGGAGATTAAGAACACCTGAAAATATCGTCAAAGAAATAAAATACCTAAAAGATAAATTCCAAATAAAAGGATTATTGTTCCGAGATCCTTTATTCACTTACAATAAAGAAAGGGCTAAACAAATAGCCGAATTAATAATTAAAGAAGATATAGATATAGAATGGGCTTGTGAAACTCATTTTGATTATTTGGATGCAAATTTAATAGATATACTCTATAAATCTGGATTAAGAGGTCTTAATGTGGGTATTGAATCTACAAATCAAGAAATCTTACAGAAGGCCATGAGAAAATCTGCAACTATAGAAAAGCAAAATGAGATTGTTGCTTATTGTCATAAGAAAGGAATTCGGGTTTCTGCCTTTTACATATTTGGATTACCTGATGATACTGAAGAATCTATTTTGAAAACAATTGAATATGCCAAACAATTAAACACGAATGTAGCCCAATTTTTTATCTTAACCCCCTTTCCAGGAACACCTTTTTATGAAAAAACAAAAGATAAAATATATGATACCAATTTTGCCCATTACGATTCTTACACACCTGTAATTCATCATAGTAAATTAACCAAAGAACAATTACTCAAACTCAAAGAAAAAGCTTTTATTTCATATTATTTCCGCCCAAGATATATCTTAAAATTCCTCAAAAACAGAATAAAATGATTTTAATAACAGGCGCAACCGGATTTATTGGATCTCATTTAGTTAAAGAATTAGTAAGGGATTACAAGCTAAGATGCATAATTAGGAAAAGCCAAGAACCTACACAAAATATAGAATTCATTTATGGAGATATCTCGAAGATGGATTCTTTAGAAAAAGCATTTCAAAAAGTAGACACCGTAATTCATGTAGCTGCATTAACACAAGGCTCTTCTCAAGAAATTATTAAAGCAAATGTAGAAGGCACTAGAAATCTAGTCTTATTAAGTAAAAAATACAAAATAAAAAGATTTATTCTAATAAGCAGTAATAATGTCTTACTAAAACACAAAGGGCCCTATGCTTCATCCAAATTACAATCCGAAAATATTGTTATGACTTCTGGTTTAGATTACATTATTTTAAGACCTAATTGGGTTTATGATCACAAAGGAAATAGGGATTTAAAAAATATTATTTCTTTAGTTAAAAAAACCCCTCTTGTGCCCATAATCGGAAATGGAAGATATAAATTTCAGCCAGTATATGTTAAGGATTTAGTAAGTGTGATAAAAAAAACCTTAGAAAATAAAATTTTAAAAAATAAGATTTATGCTGTAAATGGTTCAGAATCCTTGAGTTTCGATGAGTTAATAGATGAAATATCGAAAGATTTAAATTTAAGAAGGAGAAAAATCCATATTCCCTTAGCATTACTTAGGTTAATCCCTTCAAGAATAATTTCACAAGATAGAATAACCGAAATAATACAAGATAAAGTGGGTGATAATAAAGAAGCAATTAAAGACTTCAATTTTCAGCCCATTTCAATCAAAGAATCTTTAAGGAAAATGTTAAAATGAAAATAACCTTAATAAGATACCATGCAGGAGATCAGGTAAACTCTCGAGTCCCAAGTAGTTTACTAAAAATTTGGGGCGTTGTGCCACCTCTCGGTCTAGCTTACATAGCATCAGTATTAGAAAAAGAAGATCATGATGTTTCTATTATAGATGCCCCTGCATTAAATTTAACAAAACAAGAAACTTTAGAGGAATTAAAAAAACTTGATCCAGATGTTGTGGGTATTACTTGTATGTCCTCCACGATTAGAGGAGCCTTAGAAGCTGCACAAATCGCTAAAGAAGTAGGAGCAATAACTGTGATTGGGGGAAGCCATGTATCTGCTTGTCCTAAAGAAATTCTTTCCTATGAGTTTGTAGACTATGGACTTATAGGAGAAGGAGAACACACATTTCCCCTATTAACTAAGGCCTTAGAAGAAAAATCCACTCTAAAAGACATCCCCGGTTTAGTTTATAAAAAAAATAATGAAATAAAAATAAATCCTGGATATGGCCTTGTAAAAGACTTAGATTCCCTACCCTTACCGGCTTACCACCTACTTCCTATTAAAAAATATAATCTTGTCATAGCATTACATCCCATGATGACAATGGTTTCTAGCAGGGGTTGTCCGGGCAGATGCGGATTTTGTTTTAAAAAACCAGGAGACCTCGGACCTTTAAGATTTAGAAATCCCCAAAAAATAGTTGACGAAATGGAATTTTTAGTTAAAAACTACAAAATAAAAGAGATAGTTATTGCAGATGATAATCTAACAACTTCAAAAGCTAACATAAGAGAGATTTGTAATGAAATTTTAAAAAGAAACTTGAAATTTAGATGGGAAGCACCTACTCGTGTTGATTTTGTAGATTTAGATATACTCAAGCTAATGAAAAAAGCAGGTTGTAGAAGACTCAGATATGGTGTTGAATCTGGAGATAAAAGAATACTCAAATTAATGAGAAAGGGAATTTCTTTAGATAGGGTAAGAGATGTTTTTAAATGGACCAAACAAGCAGGCATAGAGGCATTTGCTTATTTTATAATTGGCTACATTACCGAAACAGAAGAATCCATAAAAAAAACTATAAATTTTGCAAAAGAAATTAATCCCGATATGATTATGTTCTGTGCAGCCACCCCTCTCCCAGACACAAATTTTTATGATTTAGCCGTAGAACAAAACTTTGTAGATAAAAATTATTGGAAAGATTATACTCTTGGAAAAACAAATGAACGCTTACCTTATTTTGTAAAAGATACAAACAAATGGGTAAAGAAAGCCTATAGACAATTTTATTTCAGGCCAGGATACATCCTTAAGATGATCTCAAAGATCAGGTCTTGGAACGAAATTAAAAAATATTATTATGCAGCCATAGGACTTTTTTTATTCAGGATGAAAGAATGAAAATCTTATTTGTTTATGCAAACCCTTTGGGGATACCTTACTACGATTTCGGAATTGGTAGTTTAGCTTCTTTACTAAAATCTAAAAACCACCAAATAGAATTATTGGATTTTACTTTTGGAATGTCTCTCAAAAAAGGGGTTAAACAAGCAAGAAACTTCAACCCAGATATTATTTTATTCAGTTCCAGAACTAATGAATTCACAGATGTAGTTAAAATATCTCAAGCTCTTAAACAAGAATTACAAAAACCTATTTTCTGCGGAGGTATCCATCCAATTATTGCCCCTGAAGATTCTATCGCTCATTTCGATGGAGTTTGCATTGGAGAAGGAGAAGATGCAATCTTAGAATTGGTTAATAATATTGAAACTTCTAAAGATTATACACAAACTCAAGGCTTTTGGTTTAAGAAAGATAATGAAATAATTAAAAACCCACTATCTTCACTAACAAATTCTTTAGACAAATACCCATTTCCAGATAGAGGGATATTTGATTATAAAAAGTACCTTCGAGCAAGGAATTATCAGTTAGATTTTATTACCTCAAGAGGTTGTCCGTTTAAATGTAGTTACTGTGTTAACCACACACTACAACAACTTTACAAAGGCAAAGGCAATTATTTGAGGAATTATTCTATACCCTTTGTAATAAAAGAATTAAAAAAATTAAAAACTCAATATAAAATAAAAACCATATTTTTCTTAGATGAAACTTTTAACTGGAATAAAGCCAGATTAAGAGAGTTCTCAGAAGCATACAAAAAGGAAATTAACCTTCCTTATGAGTGTTGTCTGAGGGCAGACTTGTGTGATGAAGAAGTTTTTCAATATTTAAAAGATTCAAATTGTTATAAAGTAGACATAGCCATAGAATCTGGCAACCCAACAACAAGAAAAGAATTATTGGATAAACCCATTTCAGACCAACAAATAGTCAATGCTTTTAGACTTGCTAGGAAATATGGTATCACTTCTATGTCTTATAACATGGTGGGCCT
>NZER01000317.1 GCA_002690445.1 Candidatus Pacearchaeota archaeon | reverse complement strand
ACACCGCAAACGGATGCTGGACGATGTAGACCTGTGACCCGAACTTGTTGCCCTTGGCATACGCCACGGTTGCGGAGACGTTGGCCAGGCTCATAGAACGCCCAGCAGCACCAATGTCGGTGCCGAATCCACTGTAGAGAGCCAGGACATCCTTGTCCTTCTTGCGGGCCATGCCGTCACCAAGCTGTCGCCCGATGATCGAGAATACGTTCTGCGCGCTCTGTCGTGCCAGTTTATCGGTAATGATGATCTTGGCTCCGACCTCCGACGCTGTAAGGTCGACCGTGGTCATCCCAATGTCTTCCTCATCAATGATATCCTGACCGTCAACGAGGTCACTCATGTCCATCTGCCCCACCTTGGGGACAGTAACCTGCTTTGAACCCTTGGGCAGATTGAACTGCTCTACCAGGGCCATAGCCGGAGCGTTATGCTCCTCTGTGTACCGGGCCGTTGAGATTATGATCCTCTGTGCATTTTCCAGATTTCCCGTCGTTGCTGCCTGTGGCATTTCATACCTCCTTCAATTAGCCTTGCATCATGCGTCGGACGGCAGCAGTAGCCGCCTCTGACCTGTCGCCTGCTATATAAGCATCTAGCAGACGCTGGTCATTGGACGATGCCGATGCCGACCCCTGACTGTTGTCAAATGTCTGCGCCGGTACCTGTCCCTGCTTCAGACGCGCATTCTCGGCCCTAAGGCTTCTGTCTTCCTTGATGCGCCTCGCTTCCTTTTCCATTTCCGCAGGGGTATTGGTCTGTTGCAGAGCACGCAAATCCGCAATCATCTGCTTATCAGCCAACCCGAGCTTTTCAAGATAGTGGGTGGCAGCCATCTGACGCCCTTCAATAAATCCGAGCATCTCTGCCGATTCATGCTCATATTCTCTGATCTTCTGTTCCTGCTGCACATAACGACGCGCCTGGTCACGAGCCATAGCAGGCGTATATCCAGATTGTGTCAGACGTTGCTCATACTGACGAGCTGTCTGTCCAACCTGATCCCTCCACGATTGGAGGTTATCCAGTGCCCGACGTTGATGCAGCTCCTGAATCGCTCTCTGGTCTACCTGTGCAGGCTGTGCAGCCCTCGCTGCTTGAGGAGCCGCAGGAACCTCTCCCGAAGGGGCATCTGAGGGCAGGGAAGCGCTTTCTACCGTGGCTCCTCCAGTGTCCTCACCCCCCGTATCTTCTGGTTGAGACAAGCCTTCGTCTACGTCTGTATCCGGAGTATCCATATACTCCGCTGGCTGTTCCATCTCTTGTTGATCCGCTGGCATCACCATATCCTATTCTCCTTTTCCTCTCTATATATACACCATTCTTTCCAATGGCACAACATGTTGTTATCTCACCCCACTCAATGCCCTTATATAGTCTTCATATTTCTTACTGTACCATTCAGTGGTGCTCTCGGGAAGGGGGGCTCCTTCCTGATACGCCGATCTCATAGAAGAGATGGCGCGGTCTATGCCGTATATGCTGTCCGGGTAGTACATGGTCATCCCGTAATACCACCCTTCAGGTGCTCCTTGAATAAACTGTATTTTGAACCTCTTAATCAAGCCCATCCGTAGACCCTCTCCGTAGTACATACTGCTTCTCGCCCTGTCGAGTTTAGCATACCGCTCATCGGGCTCTCTCTCAAGGGCTCTTCTTGCAGAGGAGGTAGTTTCCATCCACTTGTCGATGTCAGAAATACTCAGCTCAGGCACCTGCATGGCCAGTGACATCCTCACATCTGGGTGCTCCCCTATCTCCCAGTATCCTGTAGGGACTCCGTTCAGGTCAACCTTCACCGTTCCGAGCCACCGAGTAGCACTCTTCATACGCTGTATCTTGGGAGGGTAGTCTGCCTCACGTAACCGTATGCTGTTGAGAAGCCAGTCAGACTCTTCAGCATTTAGAGATCCCCACAACTTCGCTAAGAGCCTGTCAGTTTCCTCGTAGTCCATTTCACCTGTCGGTGCTACGACATCACCCGTGACTGGATCTATTTTATCTTCCTTTAGGACAGATTCTTCAAATATCTGGCCGTACTGCCACAGGATATAATCCATCGTATCTTCCTCTGGAACCTCTCTCGTACCGGGCCATAGTTTCTCGTAGAGTGGATCCAGTTCGTCATACATGTCTTTCTCAATCCTATATATAGCCTTTCTGGCATCTTCGCCAAAATGACCCGTGGCAAACGGGGCATCTTTTAAATTGCCCTCAGCAGTCTGCATCGCCTCCATATACTTCTGAATGACAGTATCTATTTCCTCCCGTATTGCTCCCGTTGGTCCCCTGTAGTCAGGCCCACCCTGCTCCTCGTTCACTTGATCCCTATACCTAATCTTTGCATTCCTTGGTACGTTCTCCCACGATGTGTCCCGCCATTCTGGATCCTGCCTGTGTTTCTCCTGTTCAAGCTGAATCCTCGTTAGCGGTGAACCGCGGCCACCAAAGAACTCTGCACCAGCGCCTACGATACGACTCGGAAGTGACCCGCCCTCAAGCAGTAGTGCCTGCAAATATATAGGCATTATGTCGGGAAGCAACACGTTCGATAGCGTGTTCTTCCAGCTCTCCATATTATCTATTTCCTGCATCGTGGGCTCACCAATGTAGGTGTGTCCAGAAAGAATGTCCGTAGCGCTGGACACAACAGGCGCCGCACTGCCTCGAAGGAACTTTATGGCAGGGTTCTTCATAGCCCACCTGTACAACCCTCCCTCGTCATCATAATTGAAGGGATTGAATAAACTGGGATCAGCAGCACTTCGTGCGAAAAGCTGTATGACGCTCCGTATCTTCGAGCCGGGACCGATATTCCTCCCGCCTATATCCCACGTAAAGAACCGTGGAGATGTGGGCTTCAGATGTTCTCTTATCTCATCCAACGCCTCACCGTCGTCCCACTTATCCATATCTGTCTTGTGCATATACAGCGCAGTAGTAATACCCACATTGAGCGCCATGAACCCACCGATGGTTCTTACCATACCATCTCGGGCCATCCTTGTTCGGATAGTCTGCTCACCCATGCCAGGTACCGTGCGAACTGTTCCCTGAATCACATCCCACAAGTAAGATGTAATTCCCCTGTTGTACCGAGGCGCGAGCATCAGTGCCGTTTCCCATTGCCGTACTTTCCCCGTTACACCTAACCTCTGGCTGGATGCCATACCACGTACCTCGTTGATGTAACTATCCAGTTGGGACAGTTTCACAGCATCGAAGGTTCCATCAGCGTTTTTGGCCAGATGCTCAAATCCTTTCGCAAGCTCAACTCCAGCCACATCCATCGACGCATTGAAACCACGCTGGAACGGCGTCAGGGTTGCCCTGTATGGAGAGAGCCACTTCGCGTGTATCAACCCCCCTCGCTCAAAAGCCTCGGTCATCTCATTTCCTTGTAGAGATGTCAGCATTCCCCTATGCCTATTTAGAAACTCTGCATTGTCGTCCATATACCGAGCGTGGAACTTCTCATCACGCAGTGCCTTTACGAAGCCCCCCATTGCCTTCCCATACTTCGCTGGATGGGCCATAGCCATAGTAAGTAACTGAATACCCCCTGGGCTCATGTCACCAGCAAGGGTGAAGAACCGCCCCACAGCATTCACCTGATTCACCATCCCTAAAGCCCTACTGAGATCAGGATCCAGTGACGCCTTCAGCGCATCCTCCGCCTCCCTAACCCTTCCCGCCACATCTGCTCCTTGGAATCCAAAGACTCGGTTGGGTAAATACTCTCCAGCAAACTCCGCTCCAAACTCTCTTCGTCTTATCCCTTCCTTGGACACCCGGCGTAAGGTCAGACCAGTAACTCCTTTAGGGAGACTTTCTGGGATAGCCCTCTCCATCCATTCAAGGAACCGCTGGTTCGTTACCTTGTTGTATGCAGCCTGTACGTTGAGGTAAAGTGTCTCCTCCTCAGAGAGATACTTGAAACCATGATCCAGTGCTTCTTTCTGTGACTTAAATAGCCGTTCCCCTTCAAATGATGTCGATGACCCCTTTAGACCTGGTCGACTAGAAGAGGAAAATGACTCAGTAGCAATAACATTACCTTGGGGGTCAACCTTCGCGTAGACACGTCTTCCCGCATACGATCCACCTTGATCGAATGACAGCTCTTTTGGCCTAAACCCGTTATTCTTCAGATAGACCAGCTTCATCTCCTCAATGGATCTAGCTACGTTTACCCAGTCACGTTGTAACTGATTAAGCCCAACCTTACGTCCGTTGATGACGATGTTATCTGGGTAAGTTCGGATATCATTCGGGGCTGCACCTGTTAGGAAACCCTCAGATATAAGACCAGTATCTGGATCTACTTTTCCGAACACATTATTAAATGTGCCCATTCTCCAGAGACGCGCCATCACCGTCTGTGCTTTCTGTTGTGCCTCAACCAGAAGGATTTCCCTTCCTACAAGCCCCTTTAGTTCTGGCCTGTTCGCCACCGCAGAACGGTTCAGTGGGCCAAGGAGACTCCTCAAACCAGGCAAGTTAGCAATTTTACGACCCACATCTGGTATTTGGGATATGGTGATCGCCTCGTCTATGTCCTGTAATTCAGGAAGGGCATCAGGGATGACAGCTGGCCTCTTCGGCCCAATAAATCCTAGTGGCTCCTCTTCCGGGCCAGCCTTTACACGCATTTTTCGCATTCGTTCCTGTGTAGCCGTCTGTGCCTTTGCCTCGATATCAAAGTAATCTATTTTGGGGGAATGCCGCTTCAGGTCCAGATATTCTGCCTCATCGCGAAGATTACCGACATTTATTTCATTATTCATAGCCCTTGAGAGTTCTTCCTGATAAATCCCAGGTTCCCGTCGCGCAATCCCAGCCGCCTGTTTTTCTGCTTTCGTCAGCGGGGTTATCCATGGCTGCACCTCGGGAATCTCAGCCAATTGTTCTTGAAGCTGTTTGATTATTTGGTCTTCCTTATCTCTTGCAGCAAGCAAGCCTCTCGGCAATTCCCTCTTCCTTAGACCAGCACTACCCTGAGAAACTTTCTTGGCTGCCATATGGAAGTCTTGCCTGAGTTTCTTGTGTTCTTTGATTAGCTGCTTCAAACCACCTCTCGTCGTGGTGAGCGTCTCACGCTGTTCACGCCCTCCACGTATTGGCATACTGAGTTCCCTCACTTTTGCGCCGCGCTCCTTGAATGTTGCGGGTCTGCCTGAGAGAATGCCAGCTTCGTATGGATCCCTGCCAATGGGCAACGGCTCTGGCTGGACTGTGGGGGCTTCGGTGGGATCTATAGGCATCCTACCCATAGCAGGTGTAATTACCTCGTCTACTTTATTGAATTGGTCACCAATGGCTATAACGACACGATGTGAAGGTCTTCCTGTTATACCGCCACCAATATGTGTTATTCCGTCAAATCCGTGATGCGACAGAAGGTCGTTAGCCCCAGTCTTTGGATAGTTAGGATCTGAAAACTCGGTCATCATTCTGTACAATTGTTTGTTTGTTGGGTTACTTATCTTTCCTTCTAATAAATCAAACGCTTCCTCAGAAATCTGCCCTTCAGCCCAGTACGGCGGGTCTTCCAGATATTCCGACCAGTCTTTTTGCAGTCCTTCAAGAAGCTCTTTATCGGCAGGAGCATCAATGTCCAATACCTTATTTAGACGTACTGTTACCGGCTGTATATTAGGTGCTCCTTCGACACCAGGGCTAGGGCTCGTTCGCGCATATCCTGATGCTATCTTAGGGTCAGCCGTAAGGTATACCCCAGGTCCATACAGCGAGCGTTCATTCGCTTTCCCGAGGTCGAATGCTTCAAACGTATTTGATGAGCCGTGGTACAGCCTAACCCTTCCCGTAGTAGCATCTCCTACTGACGGAATTAAGTTTTCCACAGGCGTTTCAAAATCATCAGGGATTACCTGCTGTTCTTGCACGACGGAAGGAACAGGCTCTTCGATAACACTAGGAATGCCATCCAATGTCTCCGCCAGTTTTGCCGTCGGTGGGGGAGTTCCGCGTAGCGCACGCCACCCAGCGGTAAATGGCCGTACTGCCTGACGCCCCACCCACTCCTCGGCCTCCCACGGGGCTCTTAAACCCTTTCCCGTTAGCTCCAAGCCTGTCCTGATTCCACTGGTAACACCTGGCTGGACTGCTGTAGGGGCTATCTTCCCAAGGGTTTGTGCCAGTTTCGGCGCAGCACGAAGGAGCTTTGCTCCAGCGAGAGCTGGACCACCCGTTGGGACAAACGCCGTGGTCAGTCCCTCAGATAATCCCCAGAAATACTTCCCTGCGTCCAGTTCTTCCTGAGCAGCAGTGATAGCCGCGTCCCAGTCACCCTTCCTGCGATGTTCCTCAAAGGCAGAGAAGGCTTCAGGGACCTCTGACCAATCAGGAAGCCACTGTCCTACAAATGTCTTGTCGCCTGGATCTAGAAGCTGGTTCAGGGCACCGCCCACAAGGGTACCGCCGAGCAGACCAAGTGTACGTTCTGCGCGTCCTAGATAGCCCCATAGGTCCCCCAACGTATCTGAGGGGGGGGTTGGTGCTTGAAGTCTTCTCCGATCTGGTCTTGGCATTAGAAGTTATACAGAAATCTCGTCCGTGGATTTGCCGCAGTGCCTGTTGTTCCCCTGGCCTGTTGCGGCAGTGACGAGTACCGTTTCGTCCACGGGTCAGTCTCAAGGAACTCCATAAAGCTCGTTGGTTCCTGACCCTCACGCATAGATGTGCCCGCCTGCCCAAGATATTGATTGAAGATATCCTGATAGGCATTGGAGAAATACCTGCTCCTGCGTGGGCTTCCCTGTCCGAATGCCATGCCTGTGGGCGAACTGTAGTATTGAGCAGGTTCATACTCCTCTAATACCCTCGTCCACCAATCAGACGAAAAGTCTCCATAAGGATTCTGCATCGTCATAAGTCACTCCTCTCGGCCTTCCTTGATTACCTACGGCGGGCTGGTGGCCTTGGAGTAGCTTTCCTCACTGGAGCACGGGGAGCAGCCGCAGGAGCTCTACGAGGAGAAGCAGCCGCCCTTGGCGCACCACGAGGTGCTGGTCTTGCCACTCCATTTGGCGGCCTGCGCCGAGGCATAGGTCCCGGGCCACCCATAGGTCCCGGGCCACCTGGTGCCTGACCGTTTCTGAGGATATTCTGGACATCATCAGGGCCAAGGGTTCTCATAATGTTTTCAATCGCAGGTAACATCAACTTAACAGCAGCTGCGAAAGCTGGATCCATTCCTGCCCCACCACCAGGCCCTCCCGGCCCTCCCGGCCCGGGGGGTGGAGGCATTGGAGCACCCGGTGGTCCTGGTGGACGCATTCTTCCCTGCGGCATCATTGTCATAGTTATCCTCCTTATGCTTCTGGTGGTGCTGTCTGTCCGAGATACCAGTCAAGGAACGTCCCTTCAGGGAATCCCGCTGCAGCCCGAGCCGATGCAATGTTTGCCAGTGCATTCCGCATTAGTCCAGCCATCCTTCCCTGCCACTGCCCGCCTCCTGCGCGTTGCTGCTGTAGCATCTGGGCAACTTCCAGCTGGTTGGGGGCTCCTCCTGCTGCGGGATCAAAATAATCACGATAACTCACTGCCTGCCTGTACTCTGGCGACTGTAATCCTAGACCCAGAAGGTATTCAGTATGCTCGTCCACTGTTTGGGCCGCAATTTGGGCCGCAAGCTCTGCACGGCCCCTTAGGCTTGGAAACGGATCAGCCCCTGATCCAGCCTGATGCACCGGTATCCCTGATGACTGATAGGCCATCGTACTAGAAGGATCCATCGAATATATATGTTGGGGCATCTGGGTAAGGAACTCTGCAAAAGGCTGACCTCCGGGATTTCCTAGCATATACCGAGCCATATACTGTCTCTGCATATTGGCCAGTGGGATTCGTTGCTGCCAAGTCCTGCCCACATTCCGCATCATGTCGGCCCAGTCCATCTCCGGGGATCTATACCCCGTAAGCTCTGATGGGACTAGACGCTGTGCCACCGCCGCAGCATCTCCTGGACCCCAGTACGATGGTGGGTTCGGCGCTAATGCGCTGAGGGTGCCAGATATACCGGGTGTTGCCCATTGATTTGCCATTTCATACCTCCTGAATTAGTTTTTCTGCTGAATCCTCGTGCCTGTTATCCTGCTCCGTTGGTGAGTAGTTCTACTGCCTTTTTCGGAGTAAATATTTCCCCTCTTACCCACTCTCCCTCCCATGGCTTTTCATACATGTCTTCCCCACCAATCCATCGTCCCTTCAGATACGGAAGGCCCTGGTCACGGAGTGCTGCCTGCTCATCATCGAATGGATAAGGCATAGATGAGAGAATCTCTGGTGGTATACGTTCACCTTTCGGATCTTCAGCTTT
>NZER01000316.1 GCA_002690445.1 Candidatus Pacearchaeota archaeon | reverse complement strand
TTGAAGCAGGAGAACATTAAGTATGGAAATCGCTGCGTTAGTTATAGCTGCCATTATTATACTAATTATTTTTCAAGTAACAAAAAAACTAAAATGAAAACAAAACCACAACAAGCCATCATCGTATCTATTACCCTCACTCCCGAAGAACTCAAACAGCTTCAAGAGCGGTGCAGTGTTAGAGTAAACAGCGACGACAACGAACAAAAGTTTGAGCTGCCACAAGGCCCATCTTTTTTGAATGGACAATGGATTTGGTAGTGTAATTTTATAAGATGGAAGAAAAGACAGAACCTCAAGTGCCTGAGTTTGCTATTTTTCAAAACAGCAGGACAAGGGTTGCTGCGATCTGGACAAAACACCAAGGGCGATGGCAAGAGTGTGAACCAGAGGAGTACGACGCCATCAGTTTGTTTGTCGCTTTGTTAAGAGAGTCCGACAACCCTCACGCAACACTCGAAGAGATCGTCAAAATTATGCGCGGTGGAACCTAGCGCCAAATTTAGCTAATACAATCTAACCACCCCCCCCTTTTAAAGAAACTTACTAACAAGTTATTCACGCAATTAGGGGGTCGGGGCTTAAAATTTATCTGCCCGACAAAAAAACCCCCTAGCGAATATATATTAATAATTATTTAAAATTATTCGTGCGGTATTTAATTGATTTTGCGCTTATTTCTTGTTAAGATAAGTGCGTGAAGCAAAAAGATGCGGATATAGTCATTACGACCTATAATAGACCCCATGAATTAATGAAAATTATTGAAATTTTATCTAAACAGGTAAATATGAATTTCAATTTGATTATTAATGATGATGGAGGTGCAAAAAGAATAGATCCCTCAGTTTCACCTATTATCACTAAATACATTTTCAATGTAGACGATGGATACCATAGAGTAGTTAGGTTTAATGAGTCTGTTTCTTTATGCGTTTCACCAAATATAATTATGATAGATGATGACTGTGCTCCTGTAAGCAAAAATTTTGTACAATCACATATAGATATATTAAAAAATTATGAATTAAGCAAGGGGATAGTCAGGTTCCCTAACGGACAAACAACTGAACACGATGAACGCTTCTGTACTGCTAACTTAGGAATTAAATTAAATACAGTAAAAGAAAATGGTTTGTATGATGATTGTTATGATGGTTATTATGGATTTGAAGACCTTGATTTGAATTTCGAATATAAAAAAAGAAATATAAAAATTGGAAACGGAACGCAAGACACAATTGTTGATCACGGCGCAGAAATATACGCTAATGGAGATAGATCTAATCACGTTTTAGGGCATAATAGAAAAGAATTTGTCAGAAAATGGGGGTACGACCCGACAGAGGGACAACCAGAACAATGGGGGGGAATTTTTGAATACTAAAAACACAGAAAAAGAAAAATACACAAGTTTATATAGCGGTAAACTACACGAAATATACATGAGCTTTGATCTAAGAGGTCAAACTGATGGTGGATACGGTAGAGCTAACTGGGGCGAAAACATCATGCCATTATTAAACGATAAAAAAGCAAAATCTATTATAGATTACGGGTGTGGGTATGGTAAATTTTGCGATTTAGCCACTCAAAGCATAAATAAAGTGTATGGATTAGATATTGCTTCTGTAGCAACGGGCAATATTATTGATAATGACAAAATAACATTTCTTGACGGAAATGGAACAGCGATTGACCTACCTGATAACGAAGTAGATTGGGTAACATCGTTCGATTGTTTAGAGCACATAGCTGAAGCAGACTTAAATACAGTATTGCAAGAGTTTGATAGAGTATCTACGAAGGGGTTCGCTCTCTCCGTCACTTTTTCTCCTGATAGCATTGGCAATTTTGAATGGACCAACCCTCTAACGAATAATAACGAACCCTGCATACTACATCTAACGGTTAAACCTAAAGAATGGTGGATAGGAAAATTGTCAAACTATGGTAAAGTCTACGAACATGGACTAGTGCCAGATCAAGACTATGGGCAAGTACCTTATATTATCGTAGAAAAATGAAGGGGATCATACTAACAGGAGGAAAAAGCTCAAGGTTGTACCCTACAGCCTTAGTAAATAATAAGGGGCTGCTACCTGTATATGATAAACCCATGATATATTATCCTTTATGCACATTAATTGAGAATGGCATTAAAGATATTTGTATTATTTCTTCTCCGGATCAAATTAACAGTTATAGAAAGCTATTAGGCAATGGAAGTAGATTCGGTGTTAAAATTTGTTATAAAGTTCAAAAAAGACCTGAAGGAATAGCTCAAGCTTTTTTAATTGCTAAAACTTTTATTAAAGGAAGTAAGGTTGCGCTAATACTTGGTGATAATATTTTCTATGGAAGCCGTGTGTTTGGTCGAGCCTTTCGAGGCTTCAGATCCGGCGGTACCATATTTGGGTATGAAGTAAAAGACCCCACAAGATATGGGGTAGTTAATTTTGAAGAAGGAAAACTTGCAAGTGTCGTTGAAAAGCCGAAAGAACCAAGCAGTAACTATGCAGTTCCGGGGCTATACTTGTTTGATAAAGATGTAGCAGAAATTACTAAAAAACATGTTACTCCTTCTGAAAGGGGGGAACTTGAAATAGCTTCTGTAATTAATCAATATATTGCAAGAAAATCTGTAAAACTAGTAAAAATTAATAGAGGCTGTGCGTGGCTTGACGCTGGGACTCCTAAATCTTTGCATGAATCATCAGAGTACATTAAAGTTATAGAAGATAGACAAGGAATTAAAATAGGTTGTATTGAAGAAGCTTCTTTTAGAAGAAAATTTATAAACAAGAAACAATTAACAGAAATAGCGGCCAAAATGCCAGATAGTGATTATAAAACATATTTAGAAGGATTATGATATTAGTATTAGGACAGACAGGGTATATAGGAACTCAATTTATAAATGAGTTAGAATATAGGAACAAATCATATAGAGGCATATCGCGCGGTAATATAGATTATACTAATTATTCTGTGCTTTATTCTTATTTAACAACTGATATAGCTAGGAATAATTTTGAATTAGTTATTAATTGCTCAGGGTACATAGGTAGACCTAACGTAGATGCCTGCGAAGATCATAAGGCAGAAACGATAGAGGGAAATGTTGTATTACCAAAAATGATATCGGATATCTGTTCAGACGTAGGTATTCCACTCATACATATATCTTCTGGATGTATTTATAATGGATATGATAAAACGTATACCGAGGAAGACCCACCCGATTTTTGTTTTAAAACTAATAATGGTTCTTTTTATTCGGGATGTAAGGCGTTAGCCGAAGATCTAATTGATAAAGATAATTCTTATATTTGTAGACTAAGGATTCCCTTTGACCAGTTTGACAATCCGAGAAACTATATAAGCAAATTAAAAAATTATGACAAACTATTAAATGCCGAAAATTCAATCTCTCATAGGAGCGATTTTGTTAAAGCTTGTTTGGATTTATTTGAGAATGATTGTCCTAAGGGTATTTATAATATAGTTAATTCTGGATTCGCGTCAACCGAACAGGTTGCGCGACTCATGACTAAATATAATATTAAAAATGATTTTAGCTTTTTTGAAAGCGAAGAAGAATTTTATAGACTTGGAGCGAAAGCTCCAAGATCTAATTGTTTGCTCGACAACTCAAAATTGCTTTATGCTGGAGTTAAAATAAGGGATGTAAATGAGGCTCTGGAGGATTCCCTACAAAAATGGACATAGTATGTGTGGAATATATTGCTCAAATTTATCTGCTTTAGAAAAAGGCTACGGAGAGCATTTGCTTAATTTACGTGGTCCAGATAATCTTTCTGAAATTCAGGTCGAAGATTTTTTCATATCTCATTCTCTATTAAGCATTACTGGCGACATAACCACCCAGCCTTTTATAAAAAATAATATTGCATGTTTGTATAATGGAGAAATCTACAACCACAAAGAATATGGAAATTATGATAGCGATGGTGAAGCTCTAATTGATGCCTATTTACGCGACGGGATTTCTTTTCCTCAAAATCTTGACGGGGAGTTCGCTATAGCGCTAATTGACTTTCCAAAAAATTTGTTAATTGTCTCCACCGATACTTTCAGCACAAAGCCCATATACTATTCCCTAGAGGACCGGACATTTGGGTGTAGCTCCTATAGATCTCCATTGGAGGATGCTGGCCATAAAAATATAAAAAAATTGCCGCCGAATACTACTAGAGTTATTAACATGGTTGATTTCACATTGTCAGACCATATAGTTACCAATTTTAACTTAGATCAAAAAAATAATTCCTTTGATGGATGGATTCGTGCTTTCGAAAAGTCTATCGAAAAAAGAACTCAAAATTGTAGGGAGAAAATTTTCATCGGCTTAAGCAGCGGCCATGATAGTGGGGCGATATATAACGAACTAATAAATCAAAAAATCCCATTTAAGGCTTACTCTGTTAAGGGGAGTGAAGACGATGACATAATAAATCAAAGAAAAAATATAATTGAATTTGAATCTGACTGTTATCATAAAACCCTGTTTAAAACTGAAGATGCTTACAGAAAAGCTCACGCTTATATAGTGGAGAACACTGAGCCATATAATTATGTCATAAAGTCTGATTACGGGGATTACAGTGAAAATACTAAACTAGTAGATGACAGCGGGTCTAATTGGCTTTCTTGGGTGTGCGCTTACGCTCGGCAAGACGGATATAAGGTTTGCCTTTCTGGAATGGGCGCGGACGAAGTAATTTCTGATTATGGATTTGGTGGAAATAGATATTTTATGCATAGCAATTTTGGAGGATTGTTTCCCGACAATTTGAAAGAGATATTTCCTTGGGGATGTTTCTTTGGGAGCAGCATGGAGTCGTATATGATAAAAGAAGAATATGTCGGTGGCGCATACGGAATAGAGACAAGGTATCCATTTTTAGACAAAAATTTGGTTCAAGAATTTTTAAATTTAGAAAAAGACCTAAAAAATAAAGATTACAAATCTGTTCTGCACGAATACCTGACTAGAGAGCACGTACCTTTTGCACCCTACACAAAAATGGGATTTTAAAATGAAACTTACTATTTATTTAACTGCTAACGAAGAATATCTTTATTTTGTGGAGGTGTTTCTTTTTTCTATCAGAGAAAACTTTCCTCAAGAAAAATTAAAAAAAATAATTATAAATGATTTGGGTTTTACTTTTAATCAAAGGGTTATGCTTAAAAAAATTCACCCATTGGTTGAGTTTATTTCTACAACTAAAACCAAGGTTCGCTTAGATCAAGTATGGGGAGAAGGGTGGAGGCTTGCTATATCAAACAAAACAGAAGGTCTATATTCCATATGTAATGAAGAAAATTACCCTATCGTAATGATTGACGTTGACACATTCGTGCTGAAAGATTTTTCTGACGAAATATTTTATGGATGTGATGTTCAAGTATGTCAACAAGCGCCGTTCCGGAATGAAGCCGGTCAACTTATTGATTATATAGGGTGCTGGTTTGTAGCTCATAATGACAAAGCAAAAGAATTTATACACAGATGGGTTCACAAAATAAACCAAAGCCGATGGGTTCATAAAGAAACTCCGGGATTATGTGACCTAATGGATCAACTTAAAAAATCAGATAACACTCATTTTACTGTGAAAGAAAATCACGAAAATGATATTTGCGCTTTAGATTATAACCCAGCAGGGAAAGAGTGGGACAAACCAAAAATATTGCATTTTAGAAGTAACCCTAAATGCATAAACATTTCTAAAACAGGAGAGGAAGAGTTTACTAACGTTTCCGTTAATGACAGCTTTTATCTAGACAGAATAAACGAAACAAAAAATCTACCAAATGAAATAAGGCGATTATACTATAAGATTATACTATAAAGCTGATAAAGAAAATTTAATTTTACCCATGGAATGAAAATCGCGGTTTTAACAAGTCTTTTCGGAAGTCAAAACGATCTTCGTTCATTAAACGTTTGGGAAAGAGAGTATAACGTTGATTACTACGCTTTCTTAGATAGAGAGCATAAAGACTCCTTGGGGTGGAACCAGATCATGTGCCCCGAATTTACAACCCACACCGAGTGGTCACATAGACGAAATGCAAAAATATATAAAATATTACCAAATTTATTTTTACCTGATTATGATATTCATATTTGGATAGACTCCTGTCAAACTGTTATTAAAGACCCCCACATAATTTGCGAAGAGATTCTAAAGGATAGTGACATAGCCCTATTTAAGCATTCTGATAGAAACTGTGTATATAACGAAGCTCAAAAAGTAAACGAATTAAAAGTAGATACGCCAAAATCAGTCGATAGACAAACGGAGTATTTAAAATTAAAAAATTTTCCCGAAAATAACGGCTTATATGAATTAGCCTGCTTTGTTAGAAGAAACAATGAGGCAACAAACCAAATGGGGCTAATGTGGTGGGAAATGATATGTCGGTTTTCTTCTAGAGATCAAATTTCTTTTCCATATGTTCTGTGGAAATTGAAAGATAAAATAAAAATTTCTATTTTACCCGGTTTTGTTAATCATCATGGGGCTAATGATTATTTTCAATACAACGAAATTCATAGATCATTAATAGAAGACTGGCGTAATAAAATTTCTTAAAATGCATATTGTAAATTTTGATAAAAAATACTTGGAGTGGGCTAAATTATTTGTTGAGTCTAATTTACTAGTCAACCCAGATGAAAAAATATATCTTTCTACAGTCAATTTAACTGACGAAGATATAGAAAACCTCCATATTATTAGCGAAAATTTAATCATAGAAAATGAAGCTGTTGACCCTAAGGACGTCCCTGTAGTGGCGGAGCGCATAACAGAACACAACAAAACAGATAGATACGGCCCACTGAGCAACCGTATGCCAGAGTTTATGGCTTCTAGAATTCCAGAAGTTTTTAAAAGGGCCTTCGAAAGATTTACGAACGAAAATCTGTTTGTTTTAACTGGGGCAGATACGTTTGTTAACAAGAAGTTTCCTTTTAAAGATTTTATTGAATCACACGACGCGGGTCTTTTAACAGGAAATACAGGCTCACCTCCTAGTAATATTGCTACGGGTGTTGTATGTTTAAAGAACAGGCAACCATGTAAGGAGTTAGTTGATTTATGGGTAGATTATTCAGAGAATAAACAAAGTATCAGGGGATATCTGAAAGGTTATTGGTTTTGGGATCAAGTAACCCTAAACTGTGCGGCAGAAGATATGGTTATCAATAATAAACTAACAATAAAAGAACTTCCTCACATGGAGCTTATTAACGCAAATCAAGATAAAGAAGCCTATATGTGGTCTGTTCATAAATTAAACAAAGAAGGAAGAAAAAAGGTTTTTCATTCATGGGTAGAAGAGCTAGAAAAAAGGCGTAAACTTTGCTAGAATAAAATTATGCAAAATAAGTTAATCAAACAGAATGGATTCAAAATGCATTCCTCCAGCATTGTAGAATCAACCGACATAGGAGATGGAACAGTAATATGGGCGTTTTCCCATGTTTCTAAAGGCGTTTCTATAGGCAAGAACTGCATGATTGGAGAAGGGGTTCATATAGGAAACAACGTAAAAATAGGAAACAACTGCAAAATACAAAATCACTCTTTAATTTACGAAGGTGTTATCCTAGAAGATGATGTTTTTATTGGGCCGAACGTAATTACCACAAACGATTTATATCCTAGAGCGTTTGGCGAATGGACCGAGCGCTTCGCCAAAACATTAATCAAAAGAGGAGCAGGGGTTGGGGCGAATAGCACAATAGTTTGCGGAACTACTTTGGGTGAATTTTGCATGGTAGGTGCGGGCTCTGTTGTGGTGGATGATGTTATGAATCAATCCTTGATAAAGGGTAACCCCGCAAGACATACAAGATTTATGTCTGATATAAAGAATAGCCCTTTTCACGGAAGCTTTAGGAACGATAATCCACATGACTCTAGTGGTAAAGACACAGTCTGCACTGCTGATCCTAACCCTGTAACTAAAGATACAAAAATTGTATTTGTAAACCCTACCTGCTCGGAAGAAAATGTCAAAATTTAATCCAGTAGTTTTAATTACTCAGCCTAGAGAAATCACCGAAGTGATAGACTCTATGAAAAAATATATAAAATACCCCAAGGTATGGTTCAAAGGATATACTGAGCCCGAAGTTACTGAAGAAATAAATAGATACGTAAGAAATACTAATTACAGTCATTATATTATATGCGCGGATGACGTTATTGTTAACGAACTGGTTCTCGAAGAAATGGATAAATATGTTAATATATTTTCTCTTGACCATGAAACATCACGAGATATAGTTACTGGGTGGTGTAACTTAGATATTGATCATATAGACGGTAGCTTAAAGCGCGACAGCAACATAGCAGAAAAAGAGATAACCTTGAAAAATGGGGTTTGGCCGTTAAAGAGTGATTACGAATTTTCTTCAATACAGAGCATTTTGTCTAGAAAGGGTTTGATTCGAACATACCTATCTTCTTTTGCTCTGTCTTGCGTGCCTAGAGAAACTTTGATTGGATACCCGCTCGCTACTTATAAAACTCCCGGTTTTCTGTTTGAGAGAACGCCTCGCGCTCAACCCCGTGGATGCTGCGCTGATCACGAATTTTCTCGAAGGATCACCGAAGACGGAATAAAAATTTGGACTACGCCAAAAATGTTTATAAAACACCTGAGAGAAGAGCGTGACGCCTTCCTTAAGAGAAACTGGATCGTAGGAAAAGTTGAACCAACTATGACCGAGGAGACAAGTTTTCCCGTCTTTAAAAAATACAATATTATAAAATGAACTTACTAGTAACAGGTGGATGCGGGTTTATTGGCTCTAACTTTATAGAGCATGTTATAGAAAAAAAACGAGTTCATAAGCTTGTCAATGTCGACTGTCTCTCTTACGCGGGCTCACTAGATAATACAAAAAAAGTTTATAAACACCCTAAATATCTTTTAGAAAAATACGACTTATCAAACTATGGAAAAGCATACGATACCTTTTACAAACACGACATAACACATGTAGTCCACCTAGCCGCAGAAACACACGTAGATAACTCTATATTAGACGCTGACGCGTTTTTATCATCAAATGTACTCGGAACACACAACCTCCTTAAGGCGGCCTTAAAATTCAAAATAAAGCGATTTCATCATGTATCGACAGACGAAGTATATGGTCATCTGAACAAGGGGGACAAAAAGTTTTCAGAGAACACCCCTTACGACCCAAGAAACCCGTATTCTGCCTCTAAGGCTGCCTCTGACTTCTTGGTAAGATCTTATTTTCATACTCATGGATTACCGGTTACTATTTCGAACTGTAGTAATAACTATGGGCCAAACCAACACAAAGAAAAATTCATACCTACCGTAATAAACTCCTTACTAGAAGGAGACCCTATTCCCGTATACGGGAAAGGAGATAACGTTAGAGACTGGATTTACGTAAGCGATCATTGCAATGCTCTATGGAAGATTTTAACAAAAGGAAAGCTGGGTGAAACATACCTAGTCGGAGCAGAATGTGAAAAAACTAATTTAGAAATAATTCACGAGATTTGTAAAATGTTAAATAAGAGTCCTGACGATTACATAAAGTTTGTAGAAGATCGTTTAGGGCATGATTTTAGATACGCCATTAATAATTGTAAAATATTTCAAGAATTAAAATGGAAACCTAAGGTCAAATTAAAACATGGAATTAAAAAGACAATAGATCATTATGCACGAATCATTGATAGATGATGTAAGGCTACATGTTGACGAAATCTCCCCGAACGAAGACGAAACTCTTATCAAGGGGTGGTGTGCGTCAGATTCAGCTGAAATAAAATCTGTGAGATTAACTGCTGGTAAAAAGTTTTCTTTTTCTGGGGATGTTTCGCAAGAGAGAAAAGACGTCTACGAGTATTACGGAAACAATGACAAGTACCTAAATTCCGGTTTCTCTATAAATGTCACCAAGAAGCTAAAGGATAAAGAAGATATATTTTTACAAGTTTTACACGAAAAAGAATGGAAAAATGCCCAGAGACTTGAGGGAACAAGCGTTTATAAAATCTACGAGCCAGAATCAATAAATTTTAAAATTAATAGCAAGTTTGATATAAACGCAATTGTCGTAGACAACTTCTACGAGAATCCAGAGGAGGTAAGGGAATTCGCACTACGGAGAGGTTCATTTAATCCCCACTTAGAATACCACAAAGGCCAGAGAACAGAGGAAGTCTGGAGACCAGAGGAAGTCAAACAATCGCTAGAAAAACTTTTGCAAAAAAAGATTACAGGTTGGGAGTCTCATGGAGCCAATGGCGTTTTTCAATATTGCACTTCTGAAGACCCTATAGTTTACCATGTAGATCCGCAATCTTATGCTGCTGTGGTTTACTTAACTCCTGATGCACCACCAGAGTGTGGTACCACTCTTTACAGAAGCAGGGTTAATGGCTTAAGAGAAGCTCCAACAGAAGAAATAGCAGAACAATTAGGCAAAACAAAAGAACATTTAAACGCTGAAATTTTTAGCGCTGGGTTCTATGACAAAACTAAATTCGAGACAGTAGATGTTATCGGGAACGTCTTCAATAGGCTTGTCGTCTGGGATGCGAGATTAATCCATGCTGCTTCAGAGTACTTTGGTTCTGATATGAAAGACTCTAGGCTTTTTCACCTGTTTTTCTTCGATACGGAGGAGTAATGAAATTGGCAATTCTTCAACCTAATTTTTTTCCGTATAAATCTTATTATGATTTAGTAAAAAGGGTTGATAAAGTTATTTTCCTTGATGATGTATATTACAATAATAAAAGCTGGGTAAACAAAACCCTGCTAAAAGTAAGATCAAAGGATTTTTATTTCAGGATACCCATAAACAACTACAAACAGTTAAACATAAAAGATGTCAAAGTTAAAAATGAAAAATGGAAAAAGAACTTTTTAAAAATGATTAATCTTGAGTATAAATATTGCTCTAATTTTTCATTAGTGTTTCCTATTATAGAAGAGGCGATAAGTTTACCAACAGACAGCATTTCTCATCTTTCTGCTTATAGTGTTTTTAAAATATCCAGCCTCTTCAAGGACAATACAAAGTTTTCTTTTTCTTCTATTGAATACCCGAATGTAAAGGGTTCTATAGAAAATAAAATTTTAACTATTTGCAGAAAGGAAAAGGCTTCAATCTATTACTCTCTGGATAAAACCCCAAGTAATTCGGAAAAATTCCTCAGAAACGGCATTAAAGTAAGTAACTTCATATCTTACAACGGAAAGTGTTCGATCATGGACGACCTGATGACAAACCATTCTTACAACCATTTCCTTAAAAAAGAGTGTAATCTTCAGCAACATGAAAGATCGCAATGACTCGAGCCAGAAGAGTAAAGTAAAAATTCGTGGAGATAGAAAAACCGCAGAAAACTTAACAGAAACAAGCAGAAAACTAAAAACGGCTCCAAATCCAATAAAAAGGCAAATTAAAATAAATCAATTTCCTTGGACCGAAAAACAAAAAGAATTTTTTAGAGTAGCCCTAGACCCTTCTACTAACATAGTTTTTGTCAATGGTCCAGCGGGAACAGCGAAGACCCTGCTTTCTGTATACTGTGGCCTTCAGCTTCTAAACATGAAGGCTGCCAACGACATAATGTACTTACGGTCTGCGGTGGAAAGCTCAGACAAAAGCTTAGGATATTTGCCCGGGGACGCAAACGAAAAGCTAAGGTTTTACAACCTGCCCTTTCTTGATAAGCTGGAAGAACTACTAACGGAAAGTAATGCTCAAAAGCTAGAAGAACAAAAAAGAGTTTCCATGTTTCCCGTTAATTTTGCCAGAGGTATGAACTGGAAATATAAATGTGTCATTCTTGACGAGGCCCAAAATAGCTCAATAAAGGAAATTATAACTGTACTTACCAGAATGGGGGAGGGGTGTAGGTGTTTTATCTTGGCTGACCCAATGCAGACAGACCTGAAGAATGAAAGCTCTCACGGCGGGTTCGAAGGACTGTCTCATATTTTTTCTGACGAAGAAAGTATTAAAATGGGCATATACTCGTTTGAATTTTCTGAGGAAGACATCATGAGATCAGAGTTGGTTAAGTTTTTAGTTAAAAAAATTCACGAGTTTGCTGAGGAGGAATAAATGCACGCCGCATTAAGAAAAGAATTCGAAAATCTAAAATCATTATCCAAGGAAAAGGGCGTATCTATTTCTCTCATGGAAACCATGGTAGAGCATGTCATTTTTGTTTCTTCTGGGAAAAAGTTAGTTTGCCTAGCTATACAAGAAGGAAAAATTCACAATATGCTAAATTGCTTTCGAGTGAATCTTAAAAAATGGGAGTGGGCGGAAGCAGAAGGGTTTAACCTAGAAGAAGGAATACCTGACTCATTAAGCGAGGAAATTTTAATTAAGCTTAACACTCCGGACGAATATTTAAGTTATCTGGGCCTTTTGTAACCCGTTAAGATCCGTGATAATTTTTGTTATGTTGATTGGTCCAGTGGTTCTTTTTGTTTAAACCGTTTCTTTCTATATAGACTTCCGTTTCGTGCGCCAATGAGTTTATTTTTTGAAAAAATAGAGCAATTTGCTTATCGGGATTCTTGCAAAAAGGAAAGCTTAACGACATGATTTCTTTTAGTTCTTTTTTCATTTTTTGCCTTAATTTTAATTACACTATGAAAAATATATTTATTTTAAAAAAAACAAAAAAGTGATATAATAATCGTATATGAAAAAGTATTGTTTTAATTGTGGGGCAAAAATGGAATTCTTAATTAAAGAAAGGCCAAAATTTTGCGCACAATGTGGAAAACCGCTGGAGTCTTCGCTTGCCGCTGGCAACGAAGGAGGCGTAATTGAAGATGACTTCGATGACGCTACGGTGGTTAACGTAGGAGGTAACATGCAAGGCTTAGATTTCGATTTAGACACCGAGGATCTGAAGGTAAAAAAAGAGAACCTTCAGTCTCTCATGGGTACGTTAGATGAGCCAAGCCACACAAATCAGTCTCCCGTAAATTTTCCGACCCCCTCGAAGAAAGAGGTTCTAGAACAATACAGAAAAGAGGCCGGAACGTTAAGGGACAGTAGGCGTTCTACAGAAAATGAGCAAGAATGAAAAGAAAGACACAACTAAAAAGCCCACATTCGAAGAAAGCATTGGTTTTATTGATCAAGAAATTACCAAAAGAAGAGGCAAATGGAACTTAACATCGCTTCACTGGATGGATTACGATGATGTTTCGCAAATTATAAGAATTCATATACATGAAAAATGGCACTTATATGACGCAAGCAAGCCGTTAGGCCCTTGGGTAAATAGAATAATTTCTAATCAGATAAAAAATCTTATAAGAAATAATTATGGAAACTTTAGTAGACCATGTTTAAAATGTGAAGCAGCTAGGCCAAACAATGGATGCGATATATATAACTCTCAATGCGCTGAATGCCCGCTATACGCTAAGTGGGAAAAAACTAAAAAATCAGCATATGAGATTAAAATTCCGCTAGCCTTGGAAGATCACTCTCATGAAGTAAGCCCGGTTTGCTTTGAAGACAACATAAACTTAGGTAAGTTTGCCGCAAATTTACATGAAGAAATGAAGACTAAACTAAAGCCGAACGAATGGCTTGTTTACGAAGGATTGTTTATTAACAACAATACAGAGGAGGAAGTGGCGAAAGAAATGGGGTTCAAATCAAACGAAAAGAACAGAACCCCCGGTTATAAACAAATTAAAAATTTAAGAAAAAAAATTATAGAAAAGGTTAAAAAATGCCTAAAAAAGGATGAGGTAGACTACTTATGAAAATACACGACAAATTAGCCAATGGAATATATCTTGGAGCTTCAGCAATTCCGGGCGCTGGAGTAGGGGTATTCACGGGAGTGCCAATCGGAGCAGGAACACCCTCGTGCGAATACAAAGGAGAAACATTTGACAGCTTAGATGTTCCTCGTCAACGATACGAATATACACGGCAGAGCGGGTTCTCAACGCCGCCCCTTATATATACGCAAGCCCATCCGCCGTCAGGATTATACATAGAATCGCACCCTGCTCTTTGTAAAGCAGAAATGGGGTTAGGCTGTTTTGTGAATGACGCAAGAAATCATACGAACAGAGAAAAAGCTATTGAAGAGGAGCAAGATCCGGAGAAGAAACTAAACATGTCAATAGAAGCGGGGTACAATTGTACTTATTTCATAGTCCCAAATGAGCCTATTATTTATTTAACAGCAATAAGGAACATAGAGCCCGGAGAAGAGTTGCTCGTAAATTATGGAGATAAGTACTGGAAGCCTTTTATTGAGGCGGAGCAAGCGCAAAAAAAAAGCCAAGAAGAACGGAAAAAAACAGAACAAAAAAGCGAAAAAGAAAACCTAGAAAAAGAAAAAGAAAATGAGCTCGTCTCAACATAATTCCTTAAGCTCGGAGCAGAAAGAAAAAATTCTCAACGAGTGGAACTCTAGGTTAGAAAATCCTCCTGCTTTATTAGAGTTAATAAGAATAGCTTACCCCGACAGACCAGATCTAGACGGCAGGAGCAAAGAGGGTAGAGAAATTAAAGCGTTTCTTGCGACAAGAAAAATAAAAGCTCACGGCGCTCACGAATACCAAGCTAAAGAAAAAATAAACCTTACAGAAGAACAAAAACAATTCGTAGAAAGCAATGCTTCTATGATGAACGGAAGAGAGATAGCTTGCATTATATTTGCTGACAATGAGCTTACAAATCTCCATCAAGAAGTTCGATCTGTAAATGACCACATAAAATCTTTAGATTTAGAACCGTACGAAAACCCCAATGAGGTTCCCAACTCGGAATATAAGCCGCCAAAAACGTTTGACAAAACCGTTAATACAGTAAATAGATATGTTAATAACGAAATCGATAAAAACAAAATCACAAGCTCTATCAAAAAGAATATCGATTCTTTGATAAACTATTTAAGTACTTATAGGTTTAGTCATCAAATTAATACCTACTCATCACAAACAGACAGAGAGCTGTTTGAGAGCAGCTTTATAAGATATACCCACGACAAGCCAGATTTGTCTCAAGAAGAGGTGGATCAATACATAGTCCTCTCTACCGAAGTCATTATTGCGGCCAGCATTCAAAGAAGAACGGAAAGACTTCAGGAGCTGCTTGATACCGCGGCCGAAGACACAGAGGGAAGGCGTATTGCCATGGCCCTTGTAGACGCTATCAGTTCCGCGCAGACAGAATACAACCAATGCATCAATAGACAGCAAAAACTACTGGACTCCCTAAAGCAAAAAAGAAGCGATGTACTTAAAAACAAAATTAAAGAAAACGCTAGCGTTCTAAACCTTGTTCAGCTTTGGAAGGAAGAGGAAAGCAGAAAGAAACTAATACAGCTAGCGAACATAAGAAAAAAAGCTGTGTCAGACGAGGTAGAAAACTTGACTGGCATGGATGAAATTAAGTGCAGAATTTTAGGACTAAGCAAGGGAGAGGTTTTGGATGAGTAGTGTCATTGTTCCAGCTCCGACTTGTCAGGCCTGTCAAAAAGAATTTGAAACGCATAGACAATTACACGCTCATCTTAAAGCTCACGATTTAAGGGTTGTAGGGTATTATCAAAAGTATTTCCCAAGGTATGATCTTCACAATAATGACATTATTAAATATAAAACCTTAGAACAATATTTTTCGACAGACTTTAATTCTAGAACTAATCTTCGACTTTGGCTTAAATCTGTTGAGAAGGATGAAGCGGCGACTTATTGTAAAAATACTTTATTGAAAAGAAAAAACGACAAGGGTCTTATTTATACTCCAACCCAAGTAGAACTTAGGACAATACTTTCGCCACCCATTCAATATCTGCGAGAAATTCTAGATGGATACTACAAGGTCTGTGAAGAAATGGGGTTTAAAAATAAATATCAATTACCCTCAGAAATAGTTGAAGGAAAAGAGTACGCGAAGCCGCAATATTCTATACATATAGATACAAGAGAGCAACTCCCCTTAAAGTTTGATGATTACCGCACTAGGTCCACGACGTTATCCGTGGGGGACTACACTTTTAGCGAGCCCAAGCTAACCTGTAACTGCTATATAGAAAGAAAATCTTTGGCTGACTTTATTTCTACCATGAGCGTCAAAAACTTAGATAGATTTGAAAAAGAAATAATAAGAGCGGAAGACGAAAAAATTAACTTAATCATTTTAGTAGAAGACACCTTGGCTCACGCCGTTAGTTTTAAATATTTGCCCCATATATCAAAGAAAATAAAAGCAACGCCAGAATACATATTTCATAACGTAAGAGAGCTAATACAAAAATACCCACACATTCAGTTCCTGTTTGTGGGTGGCAGGAAAGAGGCGGAAAGAGTAATTAAAAAAATATTTTTTAGTGGGTGTTTTTATAAAAAAATAGATCTCCAGTACGCGTACGATACGAAAGTTTTATAATGTGGTATTGCCCTGAAAAATACGAAATCGAGCCGGAAAACATCAACGAAAAAATGATGTCAATAGAAGGCTTTTTGTCGGACAGAGAAGCCAAGATGACATTGGCAAAATTTTTGCACGCCAACCTAGGTTTTACGACAGAATTGATTTCAGGTATTAAGCTTGCTCCTTTTCAGGAAGTGACTCTCAGGGGAATGATGAACAGAAATTTTAGCATGTGCGTCTGGGGTCGTGGCTGTGGCAAAACTTTTATAGCTTCAGTGTTTTGTTTTTTGCAATGTATTTTTAATCCGGGAACTAAAATTCTTGTGGCTGGACCAACTTTTCGTACGGCAAGATTTATATTTAGTAATTTGGAAAAATTAGTAGAGTCTAAAGGCGCAGAATTGTTAGCTCAATGTTTTGGAGCGAAAGTAAAGCGTAATGACCAGTTTGAATGGTCTATTAATGGAGGGACAATTACTGCAATTCCGCTTAACGGAGAAAAGATTCGTGGTTTTCGCGCAAACGTACTTTTGCTAGACGAGTATCTTTTATTGCCTGAAGATTTGATCAACACAGTTCTCATGCCGTTCTTGGTAGCTCCGCAAAACATGAAGGAGCGCATAGAGATCAGGGAAATGGAGGATAAATTAATTGAGTCAAAACATATGAAAGAAGAAGATAGAATGGTTTTCGAAAATGACTCTAAAATGATAGCTCTATCCTCTGCTTCTTATACGTTCGAAAATCTATATAAAACTTATAAAGATTGGGCGAATCATGTTTATGATGATAAAAAATCAGACTCTTCGTATTTTATTTCTCAAATGGGGTACGAGGCCTTACCAGAACACATGATTGATCAAACCATCATTGAAGCGGCCCAAGATGGGGGGACATCTAACGCTTCTTTTCAACGTGAGTATTGTGCTATGTTTACGGATGGAAGTGATAGTTATTTTAGCGCCATCAAAATGCACGCATGCACTATCCCAGACGGAGAAGAACCAACAACTCTTATAAAAGGAAGACAAGACAAAAAATACATAGTAGGCATTGACCCCAACATGAGCGATAGCCCAAGCGCGGACTACTTTGGTATAGCAATAATGGAAATTGACGAAGAGAAAGAAACCTCTACGTTGGTACATAATTATGCTGGATTAGGCAACCTAAATAAACACGTACAATATCTTTATTATATATTAGAGAATTTTGATCCAGTTTTAATTTCTGTTGACAATGCTGGGTCGGACATGTTTCTTGATGCTTCCAACAATTCTAAGCTTTTTCTGGACAACAGGATTAGCTTAAAAACAATTGAGTTTGATTCCAACAAGGAAGGCACAGATTATATTAAACAAGTAAGAGATTTTAAAAGAGCGTATAACAAAGAAAATAGACAAATAGTGTTCAATCAAGTCTTTTCAAGCGATTGGATAAGGAAAGCTAACGAACTTTTACAGGCCAACATTGACTACAAGAAAATATGGTTTGGCTCTAAAACCACGGCTAATGGCTCCGAATTCGATAAACAAAGCACTTACAAGATTAATTTAAAGCAAGTTAATGAAGATAATTTGGGAATGTTCATAGAAACTCAAGATGATCTAGTATACCAAGTTAAAAGACAATGCGCCTTAGTTGAGGTAAAAACCACGGCGAGAGGAACGCAGACATTTGACTTACCGCAACACTTAAAGCGGAATACTAGCGCGAACAGAGCAAGAAAGGACAATTATACCGCATTATTACTTGCGAACTGGGCAACGAAATGTTACTTTGATATGCAAAATTATAAGTTAAACGAAGGAAGTGCGACATTTACCCCCAGAATGGTGTAATGTAAAATAAGATTTAATTTAAAAAAATACGCCAAAAAAAACTAAAATGAAGGAAAAGAAAGAAACTCCAAAAAGCGCTGCTCCCAAAAAGCCAAGAAAGCCAAGGGCGTCTACAGCAAAGAAAGAGAAAGCTTCCATTGGACCGTTGATGACATCAACGGCAGGATATACGCTTGAGTCCGTTTCCCATTCCGACTCAAGCACCTCAACTTACAGAAGGAACAAGTCAGGCAATATAGAAAGAACCGACAAATTTACGAACATTGAAAAGGGTCTTATTCCGTTCAAGACTTATACTGGCTCAGGGCAAAGTGGAATCTCCATAAGGGACGCCATAATTTTATGTCAAAAAGCGTATTACAATTTTTCTGTATTTAGGAATACAATTGACTTGATGACAGAGTTCTCTTCGAGTGATATTTACTTTGAAGGAGGAAGTAAAAAATCTCAAAAGTTTTTTGAATCTCTTTTTAAAAAGATAAATGTTTTTGACTTGCAAGATAGATTTTTTAGAGAGTATTACAGGTCGGGAAATGTTTTTTTCTATAGGTTTGATGCGAAGCTAAAGCCTGCTGACATTAAAAAAATAAGCCAAACATTTGGCGCAAAAGCTAAAACCGTAAAGATTCCATTTAGGTATGTGATTTTAAACCCAGCAGATATACAAATTTCAGGTTCGTTAAATTTTAGCCAAGCAAGAAAATATCATAAAGTACTTACTGACTACGAGCTAGAGAGAGTAAGAAATCCCAAGACAGAAGAAGATAGGGAAATATACGAAGCGCTTGATCCTGCTACAAAAAAGAAAATTAAAGGCAGTCCTCTTTCTAACGCGGTCCTTATGCTTCTAGACGCAGATAGATTTCATGCGGTATTCTACAAAAAACAAGACTACGAACCCTTTAGTGTTCCCATGGGGTATCCAGTTCTTGAAGATATAAATCACAAGGCTGAACTAAAAAGAATGGACATGGCGATAACGAGAACCGTTCAGCAGGCCATCCTTCTTGTCACCATGGGGACAGAGCCAGACAAGGGTGGAATAAATCAAGAAAATCTGCTAAAAATGCAAAACCTTTTTGAGAACCAATCCGTAGGAAGAGTTCTTATAGCAGATTACACCACTGATGCTAAATTTGTAATACCGCAAATTGGAGATATTTTAGATCCTAAAAAATACGACGTTGTCAACGCCGACATTAATTCTGGATTAAACAATATGCTCACGGGAGTTGATACTGGGGGAGAAAAATTTGCCAATATATCTTCAAAGGTTGAAGTTTTTATAGCAAGGTTAAGGCAAGCTAGATTAGCTTTCCTGAACGACTTCCTTACGCCTGAAATAAAAAGGATCTCTAAGTCTCTCGGTTTTAAAAATTATCCCACTCCAAAATTAAACGAAGTTCTCTTAAGGGACAATACAGAAAAATACAGGGTCTACACTCGCATGGCCGAACTAGGACTGTTGACGCCAGAAGAGCTTTTTGAGGCGCTCGATACAAACAAATTACCGAACAAAGAAACCTCAATGGATTCGCAAAGGAAATATATAAACGACAGAGATGAAGGACTTTACTTTCCGCTAGTTGGTGGATCACCCGTAGAGAACCCAGCCATGGAGGGGTGGGTACCTCAAGAAGTTGCTCACCCAGAATTACAAAAAACGAACACAACCCCCCCAAGCAAAAAAACTGCACCAAAAACTACTACCCCCAAAAAAAGCCAAACAACTTCCCCCAACGTAGGAAGACCTTCCGGAACCAAGGGAATCCCTCAAAAAGAAAAAACTACGGCAGAAGTAAACTTTAGCTTTGAAGGCGTAAAACAAAATATCGTAAAATCTCAAGATTTAGAAAAACTAGTTCAAAAAGAGCTTAGAAAAAAACACAAGAAAACAAGGCTTACCAAAAACCAAAAAGAGGTGGCCGAAACAATTAGTCACATAATTATTTCCAACGAAACCCCCGACAAGTGGAGCGAGTGCGTAGCAAAATATTGTGAAAAACCAGTAGATCAAAACGCAGAACAAGTTAGACGAGTAGAGGATATCGCCATAAAACATCAATTAGATACTTTTATGGCAAGCATACTATTTCACAGCACAATAAAGAACGAAGAAAATGAGTAGATTTAGACACACAGGTTTACGTAGTACTCAGTTAAATATAAGCAGGAACTCCGCTTTTTTAACGAGCAATAATGGTTTGCTTATTCCCGCGCCAATGGCTCACCAAAATATCGTTATAATGGATGTTATTGAATGCGGTTGTTCTGCTTCAGGAAAATTAGGCACTGGGCCCAACGGGGGAGGCGTACATCTTTGTAACGTAAACCAAGGAAACAATCATCTCAGAGCTCCTATTCCCGTTCCTAACGGTCAAGCTGTTTATACAGATATGCAGGGGGGAGAAGTAACGGTTACCTACGCTATTGGGCCTCATTTCTCTGACACAACCGGAGCAGGCTCAGGAAGTCAAGTCGGCGCAACAACTACTCCTACCCCTCCAGCAGCTACGACAACGACAACCACAACAACTGATGCACCCGGCTCAATGACAATGGCGTGGGCTGCCGCAACCTCTTCCATTACAGACGCAATCAATAACCAAGTTTTATATATTA
>NZER01000315.1 GCA_002690445.1 Candidatus Pacearchaeota archaeon | reverse complement strand
TCCACCGATACAAAGTTGCGACGTTGCGGTCGTTCTTTCCCGTTCCGAGTTGTGCCTGGCGCACTGAGGTCGGTTTCCCGGACTCCAGTTGGCACCGGAGGAGGTGCGTCCTTCGGTGGTGCGAAAGCCTGCGGTTGCACTGGGGTTTGGTCATCTTCCGGCTCCGAGTCGCCCAGTTCATGCTTTGACCCGCAAGCGACACAGGCCGCCTCGACTTTTTCACCGCGTTGGCCTGCATTGTACATCCTGGCCGTCACATACACGGCTTCCTGGCCGCAATCAGGACATTCTAGCTTCCCGACTAAAGCATCATCCTCTTCACCGACATCAGAAGGTGATTGGATCATCTCGGAATCATCAATCATATTAGAAGGGTCCGGTGTGGGGATATCTGCTGACGGAACGTATCCAGAACTCCGAGTAAGCAAACTATCAGCAACACTCTTTCCGATACCCTCCAGGGCATTACCGACCATCTTAATGGCATCCTGCATCGAAGACGCACGCTGAGTGGCTGCTTCGTTCTCTTTGTTTATCCGGTATATCTCCAGTTGCTGTTCTATCTCTAGCTTCTTCAGCTCCAATTCCATCTGTTTTTCAGGACTAAAAGTCGATTGAGGGGCCGGAGGCGGTGCCGGAGGTGCGAAAGCGGCACCAAGCTCTCTTATCGCTCGCAAAGTTTCGACGGCTCCACCGACTTGGTCTTGAACGCTGACCGGGTTACGAGCCGCTTCAAGGTCTTCAAGAGTTTTATTCATAACGAATTGCTTGTAAGCCGAGGCAACAGGGTCGTTGCTATCGCCACCACCTTGCGAGTTTTGTAGTGCTGTTTTAGCCATCTCAACAGCCATATCCCGCAAGGGATCATTGGCTGGAGCCTGATTATTCGACAGCATGGTTTTGAGGCCTTCGATTTGGCTCTCTACCCGGCTTAACTCTGCTTTTGCCTCGGCTTTTTGGGCGTCATTCTTCGCGTTGCTTAACTCAACCAATAGCTTATCTCGCTCTTGGGCCATCTTGGGCATATCCATCCCAAAGGCTTTTGCTACTTCCGTTAGTTGGCCGATAGTTCCAGTACCGCCGGCCGACGGTTCTTGTAGGAGATTACCAGCCTGAGCCGCTGTCCTCATCTTAGCTAAATCAGCCATAGAACCCCAGAATTTATCCACTGAAGATGGATTCGTACTCTCCGTCTTCTTCGATGAGTTGATTCCAATCTGCCACGGGAACTGATTGCTCTTCGCTGTCGGCTTCGCCATCTTCATCCTCCGGTTCTTCCAAGTTGAGAGCATTACCGATGAAAACTCCAGGGATCGCCGGTAAGTTTATTTCTTCAGCATGCTCTATCGCCCAGGTGGCTACCACATGCTGTAACCAATCCGCTTTAGTTGCCGTGTATTCTGGAAACTGGGTCTTTATCCATGTGTATAGAACAAACAGTTCACCCGGTAACGAGATTTGTTCGTTTGTCAGGCGAACTCTAACATCGCCATCACGAGCCACTTCAGAAGGGGAAACGTCATCTTCTTCCACCTTTTTCCGCCGTTCTGATTTTGGCTTGGTGTTCCTTTTGCCTCGCGGACCCCTCATAGTCGCTTTCTTCTCATCGGGGTGTTCCGCTGCTTGATGAGCATTTAGGATGGTAAATAACTCGTTTGTATTGGCACCGGGGTTTTCGTCACTGGTAATGTAGTCACACCACTGGCATGCGTAGGACATAGTGGTTTTATTCACTCCCTTGCGAAGTTCGGTGATATGATAGGGAAACCCGAGGACGGCTTACACGGGATAAAAGTCCTGCGGTTTTACCGGGTCATCGTACCACATAAGTAGTCGGTAAACCGGGAAAGTCGGTAGAAGTCGGCATTTACTAGCAGAAAGTCGATACTGGAGGGATATTTTCATGGACTTAAACAACTACTTGGCCGAACGCATACCTTCAGTCATACGGGGATTAACAGGGTTGGCAGTCGCCAGAATCGCCGTTGCCCCAGAACGGGAAGATGTAACTCCCAAATTTATAGAGCGAAGACTCAAAATCCTTGAAGGATACGAGCAAAATCTCAAAGATATGGCCGTAGAAGCCGAGAGGGTTGAGTCCACCCGACTCAACCCTCCAAGGATTGAAGATATTCCGGGGCCATCATTGGCTGAGCATGCCCAAGAGTGTCCTTTCTGCGACCTAGACCGGATTGCCGGGCATGTCAGGAATCAATTACTCTTCGTAGCGCAAGAGTGCAAAGACGACAAACTTGGTCCTGCTACTGGCGGAATGATACCGAAAGTTAAGGATGACGTTGAAGACTTTATCAAGCGTGTAAAGGCTCTGGACGGTCCCCCTCATGTAACCATTTTGGCACACCTAGCCAAACAAACCGCTATGACTCTACTCCCGAAACTGGAGTGGATACAGACGTGCGATGAAGCTAAGGACGCGGCGAGAACGGCAGACGAACTTTGGCACCGAGCCGCAAAAACAACCCAAATGTTTTACGCTAAAGGGACTGGTAAACCATTTGCTTGAGGGAATCGATACCGCGGCGCCGTGAGCGACGAAGACTAAAGCCCCTTCACCTTCTTAATCTCATCGTAGGCCACGTTAATCCTCTTGAAGGTATCAGGATCACCACCCACATCTGGGTGGTGATTTTTTACCCAGGCTATGTATACGGCCCTTATGATTTCTGGCGGCGTGCTTCTATGAACACCTAACACAACGTAAGGGTCATTCGGATCATCCGCAGCATTTTCGGGCGGCGCAAAATTCCCCGGCGGCAAGTTGTTGATTATGTCCACCGGCTGAAAGTTTTTCCAAAAGCTGTTTATACCATGGCGGGTCACATGGGCAACCGCCGCTTCTAAATCTTCATTTAAGCCAGTTCGCTCCAAGAAGTCCTGTATCACACTAGCCATCGCCCTATCCTTTCTCCGACGCCTTTTTGGGGCCGGTTTTGAAGGTGGGTTATCAGTTGGTTGTACGGGATTTGAAGACATGATATGTTGTGTGCCTCCTACGAAAAACACGGGAGGAAGCCTAGGTGACAGCTCCCTTTAACCTCAAATGGACCTTACACGACGTTGCCTTGACCAAGAAAGACAGTGGCAATGTTTTTAGCCCTCAATCTCGGGCAACTCTACTTCAACATTTTAACAGTTCCCCGAAGGAAGCGAATAAATACCACGTTGGGAGAGATCAGCGCATCCAACTAGCTTGCAACATAATGCTCATTGAATACCTTGGCCGAACCATACTGGTAGACACCGGGCCTCCAGACATAGGGGATTCGTCCCTTAGCAACGAAGAGGATGCGGACAACTTCTCTATCAACCGGCTACATAGGTTGTTGCGCGACCAAGGAATATCTGTTGGCGATGTTACTGATGTAATCCTCACCTCTAGGGATAAAGACCATGCCGGCGGAACGATTTATAGCGACAGGGCCGGTAAACACAAATTACGCTTTACCAAAGCAACGCACTACTGCCATAAGGGTTCTGAGCAACGACAACGTCCTCAAAGCACTCCCCAGGCTGATCTTGCCTTTACTCTCATGGAACAAAGCGGACAACTTAACTACATTGAACAAGAGGAAGAACTTGTACCTGGGGTGCGGATTATCCCGGCCTTTGGTCCATCTTCCTATGCATCCATGTTACAGATAGACGTTGGCGCTGATCGGATTATCTTTGCGGGTGATGTTTGCCCAACGTCTTACCACGTTACCCCGGATATCACATCTGCCTATGACGATAATCCAGACCTCACATTTGCAGAAAAACAAGTGTGCGTAGAGAAATCTATGCATAGTGGGTATCTACTAGTCTTTTGCCATGCGTTAGAGCCAAAGACCTGCTGGGTCGAAGAGACTAAGCAGGGAATTTCTCTAAGGATTCCATAATGACGGCACGATTAAACGAATTTCTCACGAAGATTAGAGCCGCCGAGAACACTAAGCGGGCTTACAAGAATACGTTGACGCAATTCGTCCGAAAGTACGGTCACTTACCACAATCGTCTGAAGAGAGCCAGGATTTTATAGCGTACCGAGAAAGCCTTGACTTGAAGCCTGCAACCATTGGCTTAGATGTTGCAGCACTGCTTCGCTACCTCAAATGGGAAGGCATACCAACCAACCGGATGGAACGCTTGCCAGTTATTCTTAAAACGCCTGAATACCTGAATAAGGACGAAATAAAGCGGTTACTGGCGGGTTGCGAGTCTCTTGTCAGCGAAAGCATGGTTGCTTTGCTCTACGACGCTGGCGCTCGCATCTCCGAGATTCTAAACGTGCGTACTGTCGATATTGACTGGAACGGCTTCCTTTTTGTAACCAGAAAGGGCGGCCGGCAAGAATGGGCTAACGTCAGCGAATGGGGCATGGGCTATCTGGCGAAATGGATGGAAGTCCGCAAAGGTAAGCACCCAAAAGTTTACGGTTACCGCACATACATCGATATGTACCATCTGCTTAAAAACGCGGCTAGAGTGGCAGGGATAGGGAAGTTTACGCCGCATATGCTACGGCATAGCAGAGCTGTCCATTTGCGTCAGGAAGGTCTCTCCTGGGAAGAGATCGGGTATCAATTAGGACACACCAATCCAACAATCACTGTCAAATACTACACTAGGCCGGACCAGTACGATCTAAAGAAGGTAGTTCCACCAGTCTCGTTATAAAGGGTGGTGCAGTGAACAAAAAGAAGAAGGTCTGCTCTCATTACTGGATGTCAGACTCGGACGAGTTGAAATGCTATTATTGCGGGCGCCGTTTGTATCGCAACCCTGACAAAGGTGGGACACAATGGATTCCCCCTTTTATGCCAGACGGTGAGGACCTAAGCCTATATCATGGCGACAGAAGAAAAAGGGGTCGAAAGCGAAGGTCAGAATCAAATACCGAGAGCTAAATCCGAACTTGTTTCCTATATTCTTGGGTGTATAGGAAGCAAGTTCGGATTTGAGCCTGGAAAGGAGCATGGGTGTAATGCCGAAAACTACTGTTAGGCCCGGGCATGTAATTCGGGATGTTTTATCAGGAAGACAACCCCTGGTGTGTATTACGGGGATCGGTCCGATGGGGAAGCCGATTTTTGAGGAAACACGGGCGAACGAAGCATCTATTCAAGATTTACATCGGACATATAAGACGATGATACGCCGAGAAAAGCAAGAGAGTGCCATCCGCATACGTCAGAGGCCGATGGGGCGAGATTCTTTTGGTAAGTACATTTATTTTGCTAAGAGGTTGGGTTTGATAGAGCGAGTGCGTGAAGAGGAAGCGTCGGACATCCCTGTGGGCAGAGCGCCCCTTTTGAATATAAACGGAAATTTTCCGCCCGGTGAAGTGGTAGACGTAGAAGACCGCGAAGTCGTCGAGTCAAGACGGCTGATTTATGCATTAACCCCGGCTGGTAGCAGTGCTTCCAGCGAATGGGATGACCTAGCGAAGGCGTTCATGGCGATAGTCTCGTGAATACACACCGTAATAGGTTTTTATTGGCGATTGACCCCGGAACGAACACCTGCGGTGTGGCGTTGTTTGCCGGCAAGAAGTTGGTCGAGGCTTTTACGGTCAAACGGCCGGTGAAAAGCACTGATTCAGACGTTAGGGCGTATCACATCATTCGGGAGATTGAGAATCGCCTGAATGAGTATATCTATTGTAACGAATGTAGTGATTGCCACGTTACACTTGTATATGAAGACCCTCAGTACCAAAAGCGGCGTGGAGGCGGTCACTTCATTGAACCCGTGTATCGTATGGCAGGAATGTTGAGTTACTGGGGCGCTTTTAACAACATGCCTGTTTTCCGCTATAAAGTAAGCGAAATCAAATTACGGATTGCTGGAAGCAGGGGTGCCAAGAAAGAGGCTGTAGAAGTTGTTGTTCGTGATGTTTTACGCCTGAAAAGCGATGATAATAGTGATCACGTTTACGATGCCATGTCAGTAGCCTTATATCATTTAGATGCGAATGATCCTGGGTGTTTTGGTAAAAAGTTGCCCGTTTCGTAGAAGTTTCGTACCATAGGGAGGCAAGCAGTGGTGTTCTCACTGTTTGTCCTCATCTCCTTGGCCGGGCCTTGGTATGGTCCTCCTGGCTTACCAAGGCTCGGTATTTCGAGGGCCAGGGCCATGCATGCAAACGCACTGCCGCTGGCCCTCGACTTTTCCCGACTTTTCACCGACTTTCCCGCAAAAAGGTTAACACCCGTGAAATTACCGGGGAATTACCGGGAAACTCACGGGAATTAGGGGGAGAGGTACGCGGGCGCGGACGGCCGACCCTCAGCCTCCCCTCCCCGCAAGAGTCCTGGCAGGCACAGATTTGGGTCGCTCCCCCGTGCAGGAACCAGACTTCCCTCTTGTACGCACCATCCCTGGCTTCCCCCCACGCAGAGGGCCAGCCTCGCCCACGCACTGCAACCAGTCTCCCCCCCTCGTACAGGAGCCAGGCTCACCGAATGCCAACAAGTATATACTTTTTGAATATAACGCACCTTATCTTCATTCCAGGCACATTCTGAGGCTAGGGTATGCTAGTCTAGAAGTGGCACTGGTTGAGGCCAGTGACTACCGTTCAGTGGGTACGGGACGCTGAACTCATTTATGAGTGAAGCGAATTGAATACTTTAAGAACGGCGCACCTTAACAACCTAATCGGCGAACAGGACGGTGAAGGCCAGAACGGCCCGATTCGTACCTTCAAGGGAACCAAAGCTAACCAGGCACGAGTGGAAGCTGACGCTTCCGCCCGTGAGGCGAGCTTTGAGGCACCTACTTGCAGTGGCACCGTGACCAAGAGCGAACTGCTCGATTCCGGTGAAAGAGACTACTGGGGCAACCCAGTCAGGCCCATTCATCGGGAATGGCAGGTCGAGATTGGCTGTGGCGCACTGCTGGAGACCGTTAGCGGTCTCTGCCAGGATTGCCTGGGTCGAAAGACCATTGACCCTCGTCTGGTACGGCTCAGGGAGTTTCAAGCCCTTAATCGGCTTCTCACGGCCTCTGAGGCTGATGAGCCAGCCGATTACAGCGTCCAGAGCAATGACTCCATCCGCTACCCAGACCAAGACCCCGGCCCCGAACTGCTCAAGGGTCTGGCCCTAGACTCCTACTCCTATGTGGAGAAGGAGCGCAGGCTAGACCTAGAATGGGGCGGTGCAGGGGAGAACTGGGAAGGGAAGGCGTTGGAAGTCTTCTTTGCTCTGGGCTTACCGTATGGCCCAGACCTTCCAGGCTACCAAGACCTGGCAGGCCTGGTGGCCAAGACTAGCTGGAGAGTTGCCCAAGCAGACCCCAATCGGCTGAATCTGGTAGGTGACCTAGAGAGTTATCTCTGGACGAGCCTACTCGACCGGGCCGATAAGGGTCTCACCTGGGAGACTGCCAAGTGGGAGATTAGCGGAGCCTATACCGAATGGTACAGGCAACTCAACGCTCTCAAGGTACTCTCCAGCGATGCCCACGGCAACGCAATCAGCTTAGACCGCAAGGCCTACCGTGAGAGCGATGGCCTGGGCGAGGAATGGCTGGCTAATGACCATGACCAGCGTCTGAACAACTGGGAGCAAGTAGGCACCGAATGGGTCAACCACAATGACTGGGAGTCATATGTGGAAGCCCAGGTAGCCGTAGACTACCTGTTACAGGTACTCCCAGAGGACATTCGGGAAATCGTGGTCTTGAAGGCCAGCGGAGTCAATCCCACCAAGACCCAGCGCACTCGATTGCACTACTTCCTGAAGGGTGGCCCTACCAAG
>NZER01000314.1 GCA_002690445.1 Candidatus Pacearchaeota archaeon | reverse complement strand
TCTACTGGAGTGCAAACTCATAATGTATGGAATCTTTGACGATGTGTTTTGGTGGCAAGCTAAGAAAGATCCTCACTTAGCAATCGACAAGTATATCACCGTTCTGAGAGATAACCAGAATGACTTCTACAATGACTTGAATACGTTTGTCGGGTTGTATGGGGGTCGTCCTCTTAATAATTCCGAAGATTCATTCAGGTATCGAAACAATAGACCACGATTAACATTCAATATCATCCACTCTCTCTGTCAGGCAGCTACCGCAAAGATAGCAAAGCATCGTCCAGCCATCTCCTTCCTTACGGCTGGTGGTGACTGGTCCCAACGACGCAAGGCAAAGAATCTAGACAAGTTCATGCAGGGGCAGATTTACTCCACAAAGGCTTACTCTGTATCTCAAAAAGCTTTTCTGGATGCCTGCATTGTCGGTACTGGTGTCATTAAGGTCTTTATGGAGCATGGAAAGACCAAACTAGAGCGCACGCCACTGATTGAACTGACTGTTGATGGAGCAGAGGCAGGCACAGGGGAGCCACGGCAACTATTCCAAACAAAACTAGTCTCTCGTCATGTCCTGGCAGCAAAGTTCCCAAAGCACAAAAGGCAGATTCTTGAAGCAGTTCAAGAGCCAGATGATGACGAGTTTGAGGAATCCAAGTATTCCGACTTAATTCAGTGTCATGAAGCTTGGCATCTTCCGTCCGGTCCTGATGCTAAGGACGGTAGACACATTATCTCTATCTCAACAGCAACCCTATTGGATGAAGAATACACAAGAGATTACTTTCCCTTTGTATTCGTTCGATGGACAGAATCTCCTGTCTCATTCTGGGGCAATGGCTTGGCGAGAGAGGTTAAAGGTATTCAGGTTGAGATTAACAAGTTGCTGGCTCAAATTCAGCAACAAATGCACCTTGCTACTCCGAAGGTCTTTATCGAGGAAACAAGCAAGATTGTTAATGCTCATCTGAATAATAGGGTTTGGGGGGCAATTCGATACAGAGGAACGCCACCGCAGTTCTTTGTTCCCAAGGCTGTTTCTGGGGAAATGTTTTCTCACCTAGACCGGCTTGTTAACCAGGCTTACGAGATGACGGGTATTTCCCAGTTATCAGCACAAAGCAAAAAGCCTGTTGGCTTAGAATCCGGTAGAGCACTCAGAGAGTTTTCCGATATTGAGTCAGAACGATTCATGGTTGTTGGACAGGCTTATGAGGGTGTTTTTATCGAAATATCAAGGCAGCTAATCGCGTTAGTAAAAGAGGCTGTCGAAGATGGAGAGAAGGTTATCTCAATTAGCTTCTCTGAGGGCTCCGGGGTTGAGAAGATTAAGTGGAGTGAAGTAAACATGAAAGAGGATGAGTACATTATGCGTATTCAGCCTGTTGGTTCTCTTCCTCAGACACCTGCGGCAAAGCTCGCGAGTGTTACAGAGATGCACATGAATGGCATGTTTACTAAGGAAGAAGCTCACCAATTACTCGAGTTCCCAGATCTTGACAGAGCAAACAAGCTCAAGAATGCGAATATTGAGCTAATTGATAAAATTATCGACGATATGATCGATAAAGGAAACTACACCGCTCCTGAGCCATATCTCAATTTGGAACTGGCAATCGAGCGTGTTCAGCAATCATACAACTTAGGAAAGCTTGAAGGCGTTCCCGAGCGCAGACTAGAATTACTTCGACGATGGATAGCGCAAGCCGTCTCATTATCGGACCAAGCAAAACCACCACCACAGCCAGCCATGGGACCAATGGGGATGATGCCACCAATGGGGCCAGGGGCTATGCCTCCGGGGGCTCCTCCAGGTTTACCGCCTGGAATGCCACCTGGGCCAATGCCTCCTCCGGGCGGAGCAATGCCTCCTCCTGGTTTGCCTCCGGGATTACCTCCAGGATTACCTCCTATGGGAGGCACACCGCCGATTGGATAAAAAATGTCAGAAGCAGCAGAAACAGTAGAGGCAGAAGCGCCAGCAGAAGCACCGGCAGAGGATTTGGCTGGGCTAGTCCCTGATACCGAGGAAATGCCGGACTTTGATATCTACCAAGAAGAAGAGGCAGAGGTAACAGAGGTAACAGGGGCAACAAAGGAAACGGAAATCCCAAAAGAGGAGAGTCCGGATACTTCATGGAGTAGTCGAGTCAAGAAGGATCGGCAGCTCCGGAAGAAAGAAATTGAATTCAAACGAAAAGAGCAAGAGATTGCTCAAAGAGAGTCCCAGGTACAGAGTCTAGAAGGTGCGAGAGAGCGTATCCTTAAAGACCCTCATGAGTTCTTTAAGTCACAGGGTATCGATCCTTTGGATTTTTACACTGATTGGACTAATCGAATTGCGACAGGAAACAATACTCCTTCCCCGGGTGCTCGATTGTCAGCAACGGAGAAAGAACTTTCTGAATTAAAGCAAGAACTCATCAGAAGAGATACTGCGGCAAGGCAACGAAACGAAGCTAGTCAGCAAAAAGAAGTCCTTAACCAGTATTATGGTAAAATAAATGGCTTCATGGACTCAACAGAAGAGTACCCTCTAACAAAAGAGCAATGTTCGGCACCGGACGTTGCCGAGGGTATAGCAGCATATTACCAGGAGACTGGCGTAGAACTAGGATTTAAAGAAGCATTTCAAATGATAGAAAACGGCTTAAGGGAAAAAGAAGATAGTATCTTCAACGACCCTGCGGTTATAGCAAAGTTTAAAAAACACCACGGATTGGAAGCATCGAATAGTAGGGGCAAACGGTCGCGATTAACATTGTCCAATAATTTACAAACCCAACCAACTAAGACACCGGCAGACGATATGTCCGACGAGGAGATCTATGATTTTTGGAAGGGTAAACTGTTCACTTAATTAGAAAGGTAAAACGCTATGGCGTCTTTTAATTTAACGAACTTCGATGCGGCCATGAAACACATGTATCCGTATAAGAAGGTCGAAAACTTATGTTATAAAAACAACCCACTGTTGGCGATGGTCCCAAAGGAAACTAAGTTTCCAGGGCGAAATGCCACCTTTGCCGTTGAATACGGTATGACCACTGGACGTAGTGCTACGTTTCAGACTGCACAGAATAACCGAGGCGGAACGAAGTTGGAAGATTTCGTTGTAACTCGTGTTAAAGACTATGCGGTCGTAAGCGTAGACAACGAAACCTTGCTTGCCGCTGATGGTAATGAGGGTTCCTTGCTTGATGTTGCGAAAAGCAAAACTGATTCTGCGCTGGCTGCTTTAGCTCGCACAATGGGTCGGGATATTTATCGTAGCGGTGGCGGGTCTATTGGTGAAATTCATGCCAGTCCAAGTCTCGGCGACACAACTATTGAGTTGGTAGCTGGTCACGGAATTAACTTTGAAGTTGGGTATCGCCTTAAGGCGAGCGCTACTGATGGTGGTTCTCTTCGTCCCGGCGTTTTGGAGGTAACTGGAGTTGATCGGGATGCCGATACAATTACAGTCAACGTTGCTGGAACAACAGGGATTCCTGCATTAGCGGCAGGCGACCATTTCCATGTTGAGGGTGATGCGGCTGATGGCGGCACTAATCTCAAGATGTCTGGTCTTGATGCCTGGATTCCATCGGCGATTACTGCCACTCCATTTTTTGGCGTAAACCGAGCACAAGACGCTACTCGTCTTGGAGGTCAGCGTCAGACATGGGCTACTAGCACACAGGCAACAATCATTAACGCGGCAGTGCGAACTGCTCGCGAAGGTGGTCGTCCTGATGCGTTTTTCTGCAATCCCACTGATTGGGCTGAACTGGCTCTTGACCTTGAAGGCAAGGCTCTCCTTGCAGGTTCGGATTCTTCTCGTCGTCGATATGGCGGAAAGGATTCAGCGGCAACTTTTGGCTTCGCAAGTCTTCAGTTAGCTTCTCCTGCTGGAATGATCTCCATTTATGCTGATCATAACTGCCCAATTAATGTTGGTTACTTGCTCCAGTTAGATACTTGGGCTTTCAAAACCCTTGGAAATGCTCCACGCATTTTAGACTTCGATGGCCTTAAAGGTGTCCGAGAAGCTAATGCTGATGGCGTTGAATACCGTTGGGGTTATTACGGAAATCTTATCTGCAAGGCACCCGGCTATAACTGTCGCGTAGCATTGGTATAAGGAGGATAAAATGGGTTTTGCTAATTCTATGCAAGCTACTGGAAATGTAGCAATTGTTGCAGGACGCTTTAATGGAGCTACCACACCAACAGTTAATGCTGGTACTGGGTTTGCCGTTTCGTACAGTGGTACAAACTTTACCGTTACTCTTGATCGTCAATACGACGGAGTAATTAGTATTGTTGCCACTATTCTTAATGACGGATTTGCTAGTGGCGAGTCTGCGTTTGCGGTTATTAAGTCGCATACGGTTGCTGCGGATACTGATGGTGGGAATTTTGTTCTCAACATCTGTGATGATGCTGGCAATATTCAGGGGCCATCTTTTGCTTCTGATATTGAAGTCCACTTTGTTGCTGTTCTGTTGGAAGATACAGATCCTACAGCTTAATTAATTTTGCAGGGGGGCCTAGTGCCCCTCTGTTTTTTTCTGGAGAAGCTTATGCCTAAAAAGGATAAGGACGTTCTGGCTATTATGCTCGGTGGCAAGCCACCTAAAGGCAAAGCGCCAGAAGATGATTATGACGAAGAAGGGGAAGAGGAGACTGACTATGGTGCAGCCTTCGCTGAATCTGCTTCTGCGATGATGAGTGCAATGGATGATGGCGACGGTGAAGCTTTCTCCTCTGCGCTCAAAGATGCAATCGTTACCTGTTTGGAAGAGCAAGGGATTGAGTAATGGCTGACCACGCGAAGATAGAACTCAAGGGCGTATATTCTACGTCAGCAGATTTCAGCAGTCCAAAGACGAACTTCAGACCAAGTGCGTATGTACCCGCTACTGGTAACGTCGATGAATACTTTCACATGGAAGTAGAGGCGGATACTGGCGGAACGACTGTGACTACTTCGTTACTCAGCTCGGCGGTATTGCTTATTGTGAAAAACAATGACGGGACAAACTATGTGACTGCAACTCTTCGCAGCGCAGGGAACGGTTCTACCGATAACCTTCTGAGGATTGCCGCTGGCGGCTTTTTGGCCACAACAGATTTTACTGTGGCGAATAACCTTGTGCTAACGGCAAACTCGGCAGCTTGTGAATGCGAGGTATTTCTGGTGGGAACTTGATGGCTAATCATTCAAAGATATCAATCAAGGGAACTTACTCAAAGAATTCGGATTTTTCAAAACCGAAGATTGTCTTTGACCCAGAACCCTACAAGGTGTCTGCAAGCAAGTTCTTCAGCCGCCTTGTCCTGACAGAGATTTCTGTTGGAGTTGATTTGAATACCAGTGTGTTTGATACCATCTCTTTTTTCTCGGTCCAGATTCCGTCCTCGGAAGATAATGAGATTGTCCTCGAATTCAAAAGCGAGGGGAATGGCGCTGTTAGCAATGTTTTTAATATCGTTCCGGGGGGAATATTTGCCACCACAGACTTAACCCCAGGAGCAAGCAAATTAAACTTAACTGATCGTTGGTATGATCCGCCCACTGTAGACTTATTTATTATCGGAGATTAGCATGGCTACTTCACTTTCGACGCTTAGGACTAGAGCAAGAACTAGAGCTGATGCTGTTGGAAACAACTTCTTCTCCGATGCCGAGATTGATCGTTATCTCAATGTGGGACTTGGCGAATTGCATGATATTCTTGTTGGAAAATTTGAGGATTACTACGTTAGCTATGTAGACTTCGCTCTTATTGACGGCCAGAAAAACTACACCTTTAACTCTTTAGGCGTTAAGAATTTTTTCAAATGCTTAGGGATTGATCTCACTGATTCAGGAGAAACTGTCCGTGTTAGGAACTTCTCATTCGCAGAACGAGACAGGTACAGTGCTACAGCAATAACTGGTCGCGGTGGCTATGTAGATTATCAATACCAAATTAGAGGTGATGGAATTGAATTCATTCCTGAACCCAGTACGACATCAACAATTAGGCTTTGGTTTATTCCTGGGTTTGAAGATCTTATAGAGGACGACGACGAGATAAGATCTTTCATAATGTCGCATTGGGAAGAGTATGCTGTTGTTACCGCAGTTTATAAGATGAAAGAAAAAGAAGAACTAAGCACCACTGTCATCTCCCAAGAGTTAGAATCAATTAGAGCAAAAATAGAAACAGCAGCAGCGAACAGGGATGTTGGCGAACCTGGCGGCATTACTGATGAGCTTGTAGGGACTAGACCTGGTTGGTTAAGAGGTTTCGCGTGAAACGCTTTGATCCCATTTATGGCGAGGATGATGCCTTAAACAGAGTTCAAAGATCGCTAGAAGAATCTATTGGATTTCTTCGTGATGTTTCTATCCTTGATGGAAAACTTGTCGAAGCAGAGCTTACTGCGGGATCTGCGAATGTTGCTGAAACTCCGCATGGGCTTGGCAGAGATTATGTAGGCGTAATTCTTTGCTCAGCACTTCTCACTGATGGAACGTCTGCGAGCGTTCAGGTTGAAGAGTATGCGCCAACAGACAAGTCAAGATTTGTAAGGTTGCTCTTAACGGTTCCTGGGCTAGGAACACAAACTGCGAATGTTAAGGTGTGGGTTTTTTAGATGCCATTAAGAAAACATAAAGCCAGCATCAAGTTTGTAAAAGGTGTCCAACAAAAGGTAGACCACAAGGTCATTCCTATTGACTCTCTTGTTACTCTTGAGAATGGGAGGTTTGACAAGATTGGCGCAGTGAATAAGCGTACAGGCTATTCCCTCATAGACAAAGAGGCTAGTGATCTTATCGGATACAAGAATACCCTGGTAGCTCGGAACATAGCTACTGGCGACAAGGCTAGTGCGGGTACGGCAAACAGAGGAACTTGTTACTCTGAATCTTCTGGAAACTTCATTGGAGATTTTACCTCTGGGAATAAAGGATATTCTGAGGGCCTAGATTACACATCAATTCCAGTATCGCGTGGATCGGAGTATCAGCAAAGAGATTCCAATGTCGCAATCAGCAGTGACGGAAAATATGCCTGTATCACTTTTGTTGATGTTCAGTGGGTATCTACGGACCAAAGTATCAATTACGTTAAGAGGTGTTCAATTGTCGATAGAGAGACAAACACTCTCCTGGTTAGCGATTTGAAACTTGGAGCTGCTACATTCTCAGGGCAAAACGGTCGCAGAATGATACCCCTCTGGGTGGCAAGTAAGTTTTATATTTTTGGAGAGGATGAGGGAGCCATTAAGTTTTGGATTGTAGATCCTACAGGCGCTACCATTGTTGTAAAGAATGCTGCTGGCTCTGCGAGCGATGCTGGAGATGAGCTTATTGCTACAGCAAATTACCCTCTGACTATTGCTGCTGCTGGTAGTGCATACACAACTGCTCAAGCCAGCTTTGATGCTTGCAATAGCGCAACAGCGACAAAAGCTCTTCTATTTTCCCTATACTTAACTGGCGGAGTTTATACTTATAGATATTACATCTTCGATACGGCATCTCACGGAATCACGCTGAAGATAACAAGCGCCACAGTAACCGGAACAACTTCTGCTGTCGGCCATGCCCTGATCTACAAACCAGGCATTAGCGGAACACACGCGAACAAGATAGCCTTTGGATTTCAAGATGGATCTACTTACCATATAGGTGTAGCAGCTACAGAGGCAGCAACATCCTTTACGACGTATGGTGGGAATCCTACTCAAACATTCAGCACAGGCACTTCTGCAACAGTCGTTCGAGGTGTTTTTCGGGATGACATTAATTCAATTACAGGAAATGCAAACGAAGATGTTGCACTCGTTTATGAAGAATCAAGCGTAACCCAAATACATGGAGTCTCAGGAAATTCCGCCCTGTATATTACTGCTGATGTTTTTGCTACGATACCTGGAACCCCAGAACTTCAATTGGCCTATAAGCAAAGACTTAACTTCGTATTTGGGAGAAGTCCTTTCACGATGGGAACTGTCCATGACGACAATGCTGGAGGAGTCTCAGGGTTTTATTATCCCTCTATTCCTATAAACACAGTCGCATTATGGGACATACAGAGATCGGCAGCAAAGGGAGCCAGTGCGAATACTGAGTATTATACATGGATAAGGGACACTCTCCCGATAGCAGGTTTTCAGCCGCTTGAGTATCAAACCGATCTATTTAGAACTGCGTCCTATTCTGGCGACACTTTAGCATTGAGGGGTTCTGCTGTTGCTGTTCCTACTGCATCTCATATTGAAAGATATGGACTTGCTGCAACGACAGCACTTAAAACGCCACTAAACTCAATAGTAAGACTCTATGATTTTAGAAGAGTTAACGAGGAGCTTGTTGACACTCCTGCTCCAAGTACAGCGATGCTGCAAGATGTCATGTATGTAGCGGATAAGGGACTGTTTCAATATGATGGTAATCGATTTAGGAGTATAGGTTTTGCAGATAGACCATCATTCAGAATGGCTTATGGCTCGATTACTGGAGGAGTTTTAGAGAGCGGAGAGAAATACTACTACAAGATTGTCTATGAGTGGACAGATGCTCAAGGGAATTTGCACGAAAGCGAGCCTTCGGGTTCTGCAAACATGACGGCAACGGTGAAGCAAAATTTCGGTATTGATATTGTCCAGAACGAATTGCCTGATTTTCCAGCTAAAGAACTAAGGGCTGCAATCTACAGAACTCAAGGGAATGGCTCTGTCTATAATCATATCGTCACAGTAAACATGGACAGATCTGCGGGGCTTGTTAGCTATAACGACAACATTACAGACGCCACCGCTGCCACTGGGAAATTTCTCTATACTGATTCAGGTGAATTGGCTAATACGCCGCCTCCCGCCTCGGCCAGATATGTAGTCGCACATCGAGACAGACTCTTTGTTATTGGGAAAGATGACGTAATCTATTTCTCAAAAATCGTTAAGGATGGGTTTGGTGTAGCATTTACCGAAGCTTTCTCGATTAAAACACCCAACAATATCTCAGACCCTCCGACCGCATTAGGCACGATGGACGGAAACTTATTTATATTTACAGAGAACAATATCTATATTGTTGGGGGAGAAGGGCCGGACAATTTAGGCTCTGGTGGCTTTTATGAAGTAAAGCGAGTCCCTACGACAGTTGGGGCCATAAAAGGATCTCCTGTTCGACTGACCAATGATGGTCTTATCTTTATCTCGAAAAAAGGAATCAAATCCAAAATCTATCTTCTTGGCCGGAATATGAGCATTGTCTACATAGGCTCTGCCGTAGAGGACGCCCTCTCTCCTCCAGGTGGAACTCCATACATGATTAAGGACATTACTGTTAACCCAGAGCAAGAGACTGTAATGTTTCTTCTTTCGCAGACAAGCGGAACTGAAACTGGGGTAAAGATCATAACTTACCATTATGAATTAAAGCAGTGGTCCGTAGATACTCTTCAAGACACCTACGGAGCTGGCGCTGGTGGTTCTTTTGCCTGGAGTGGCGACAAGCTTTATATCGGCCTTCTTCACCACATCTCGAATAAGAATCCAAGAGTCTACAAGGAAGCTGGAACATTTGCGGATAATACGACGTATATCCCCACAAAGGTAAAGACTGCCTGGGTTCAGCTTGCAGGTATCCAGTCTTACCAAAGAGTCTACAGCTTTCATGTCCTTGGAGAGTCGAGAGACAAGCATACGCTTACAGTCAACGTCTATTATGACTATGATACCTCTTCTCCTGGCAATTCTTACACATTTACGACAAGTGATGCGGCTGATGCGAAGCTCCAGTTCAGAGGTCACTTAACAAAGCAAAAATGCCAAGCAATTCAGTTTGAGGTTGTCGATGCCGATAACGCTGGCTCAACTGATGATGGCTATACAATAACGGAAATAGGACTTGAGTTAGGGCTTAAGGCTGACGGCTACAAGCAGAACAACGCAAAGCTTACTAGCACTTCAACCGTAGGTTCAAATTAGGAGAGTATAATGCCACCATTTGGAAATCAACCTGACGCGTATGGCCCTGATGATCAACCAGATGATCCTGGGGCAGGAGCATATCGACCGCCAGATAGCGATCCTACGCCACCGGCTGATGATCCAGCAGAATCGGCAGAGCGCGCGGGTGAAGATATGGCCCCGCTCCCCCAATATACGCCCATTCCATCGGTCCCGTATGATCCTAGCCGTCGTCGTCAACCCGCACCTCCTGTTGGTGGCTATGGCCCTAACAGAGATCAAAGCCGATCAGGGCTCCAAAACGAGTTAATGGGTCGTACTAGTTTTCCTGGGATGAACGCGGCATCTATGGAGGCTGCTCAACTTGGCGGTGCTGCTCAAATAGGCGGTGCCGGAATGACCGCATTGGGCGGCATGGCTGCTGGTAATGTTAGTGCCGGAATGCAAGCGCAGCATGAAAATACTCTTCGAGCTATTGCTGCACAGCGAGCAGGTTCAAGAGGACCGGCAGGATTGGCCGAAAGAGGAGCCACTGGCGCTATAGGAATGGCTGGTGCTCAATTGGCTGGCGAAGCAGGGAAGCTTCAACTTCAAGCAGCTCAAGCAGAAGCAGGATTCCAAACTGAACAAGCACAGCTAGATCAACAAATCACAACAATGCAGGGACAGTTCCAGCAACAAGCAAACTTAAGCAATGCTGAGATGGAGCAAAAGTCTCGTGAAATTAACCTAAGCGTAGAAGCCGATCTTATGAAAGAAAGAGATCGACTAATTGCCGAATATGCCAAAATGGGATTGGCCGAAGAACAGTATAAAGCAGAACTCGCTGCGGCGCTGGAGAGACTTAAGCACCAGCTCACCCATGATTACTGGAAGGCAGATCTTGAGGCGACAACGGCGATGGACGTTACTCGCATGCAAGAGCAAAACTGGGTTCGTACTGGGGTCGGAACGAAAGATGTTCCAGGATATGACACTTCAGGACAATGGAATCCAATGAAATGGGCAACAGCCGAGAGCCGCGCTCAAGCCGCGGAGGAATCCGCTGCTGCGAATATTAGTAGAAGGGGGGATCCCAACGCCCGATACATAGGAGAGAACGAACCCTCTCCAGGACGAGAAGGAAGTGGGCGGCCTGGTGGTCCTGAAGACTATGATTACTATGCTGGTGATCCTGAAGATATGGCCCCACCTTCTGCTTACGGCGGAAACAATACCGATGCCATTGGTGCTTATAATACATTCAGAGAGCAATCGCAGAGAAATCTAGCTCCTCCTGCGGCACCTACGGGAACCTCCCTGAGTCTTGGCCGTGAGACAGAGCAACGAGTTTCCGAGATGCGAGCACAGGAAGATCGAGATGCGGCCATTGGTGCATACAGGCAAAAGCCTGCAATGGGACCTCCAACCATGCAAGAGCAAGCAGGTCAAAATATTACAGAAGCGGATCAGATTGCCGAAGAATCAAGACAGGCTACAGCCGACAAACTTGCGTACCTAGATTATGCAAGAAAAGGAGTTGGGGTTGGAGTTGGTGTTTACGAAATTGGTAAAGCAAAAAACGCAAAAGAACGAGAGGCGGCAACCCTAAACCTGGTGAAAACCGAAGGTGTGCGTGAGGGAATTGCTCAGGCAGTAGACGCGGCAACAAGCAAATGGGGATCTGGTGCTGGTGGCGCTGTAGGAGCAGGACTAAAAGTCGCTTACGACGTTGGAAGTGAGGCGGCGAGAGAAGACGATAAAAGCACTAGAAAAAGTGAACGCATTAAACATACAGCAGGAAAAAGTGCAGCTACCGCTGCCGGAGGATGGGCTGGAGCCAAAGCGGGAGGCGCTATTGGCGGCGGCATTGGAGCTATGGCTGGAGGGCCTACTCCTGCTACTGCCGCAACTACTCCGATTGGAACAACTATCGGGGGTATTATCGGAGGTGCCGTTGGTGCCTTTGGCGCGAGTGAAGCATACGACGCCGCAGTTCCGTTGCCTGGGATTAGATCTACAAATCCTCAAGAAATGGTTGGTGGAGCATTAGGCAAAGCCAGTCCAACTGTTTTGCGGGATGACCCGATGTCAATCATGAGAGATCGTCCTGGAGATTCAAATAGGACACCATACCAAGATGAGTATGCCCGAAGAACAGGTGATCCTGGATCCAGAACATGGGTTGGTGGACCTGAAGATGCGATGCCCCCAGATATGATGGGCGGCGGGGAGCCTCCTCCGATGGTTCCTGATGAATTGGAAATGGCAAAGTCTGAGATGCTACCAGCTAATGATAGCTATGATTTTCTTGAAAAGCTCTCAGAGGGTGCTCCTGGTGAAGCTCCTGGAGGAGGAGAGATTGCTGATACTCAAGCCCTATCTGCATTGGGTGATCTACATGATCGGCTTAAAGAAATTGAATCTCTTATGGGAGCAGGAGGAATCTAATGGCTGATCCTGAAAAGACTGAAGGAGTCGAACCTACTACGGTCACTATTCCGAAGGAAAAATTAAAGACTCCGGTGACTGAAAAGCCACCAGCGAGATCCGCTACGCAGCTAATTTGGGACCGAGCAAAAGCGGTCGAAGATGCACACAACGCTATGGATGTTGCGAAAAAGCGCGGCACAACGGATGATATATTATCAGTCGCAAAAGTTCCTCCGGCTCCAAAATTCCCAGAAGCAAAGAAGAGAGCACGAGGACCAGCTCCGATTAGCGTTGACGATGCCAAGGCACTTCAGCCGTTTAAGGGAGATTATTCCGATAATGAGCTATTGCAACTTTACAGAACAGAAACAGGTGATGAAGAAATAGCCCTTGAGGATTTTGATCCGGCCACAGGAGGTATCCAGCAAGCAGCCCAAGAAGCTCCATCTCTCTTTGGTATCCAGCCGCAAGAGGAAGCTCCCGAAGGAGGCTATGACGACCGACCAGGAGAAGGGCAATATGCACCTATCCAGGGTGGCGGCATCACGATGCAGGATGGCTCTATCCAGAAAGGCTCGTCTGAGTATCCTATTGGTCCAGCCTACGCTCGACTTGGCACTGACTTTGAGGCGGAAAACCCAGACTCTAAGTTTGTTGTCTATAGTCAGCATGGAGCAATTCGCTCAGCCGATAGTAATTTTCAGCGAATTCTTCAAAATAAAAGACATTGGCGAAATTACTTTACTCCAGAAGCTATCGCGGGAGGGAACCCTACGAAGGCTGATCTATTGCCTGGTAAGTGGCAAGATCTTCAAAGAAGTCCACATGTTCACGCCGAAGCCGCTGACATTATGCTTAATGCCAATGTAGCTGAATTTGGAACAGTTACAGGCAAAGACGGCAAACAGTATCCCTCTAATGCTGCAATGGCTAATTCCCCTCAAGGGAAATGGATGTATGCAGACAACGCTTACAACTTACTAGTCAGGGGATGGATCCCAAGAGGAAAGGGATATGCCAATAGAACTGGCATTACAGATCCAAACGCTCCTGATCGTCAAGAGTTGTGGCATATTGAATACAATCCTGAAGCAGCAAATGAAGAACTTAGGCGACTTGGCTACCTTGATAAGGATGGATTCCTTATCCCTCCGAAGGGAGACACAACATCAAGAAATGCCGACATCATCGCGGAAGCTGGTGCCACAAGTATATATCATCAGACTTCCGATGAGCGACTTGCAGAGATGGAAACAATTGTTGCTGACGAGATAAGGGACTTAGGCAGGGGTCCAAAGGAAGAATCTCGCGGAAGGAAATTTGCTCGACTAGTTAGCAAATATGAAAAAGCCGAGGCAGATGTCAACAAGGCGGTAGCCGAATACGGGCCAGAGATTTTGAGGCTCACGGACATAGAGAACAAGGCAAAGGAAGATACGGCAAGAGCAAAGCAGAAAGCTACAGCACTTGAGACTTCACTCCGCGATATGCAATCAGGCATGGCGAAGGGCGTAGCCGCAGATATCGAAGAACATGACCGGCTAAGGATTGAAAAAACCAATCGCATTATGGCGGATATGGAAGCGGCGACAAAAAGAGTCCGCGATATGGATGTCAACGCCTTTCGGATGTTCCAGTTCATAGAGACGAAGAAAGACAAAGATGGCAATGTCATCAAAGACGAAAACGGAAAAGCGGTAACAGAGGTCAATAACCTAAAGGCTGGACTTACCATCGCTGCCGCAATTGCCCTGATTGCCAATGCCTTCTTCACGTTCCAGTCTTCCGCAAGAAAGAAAGGAAATAAAGTACCCTTTCTTGCTTGGGATATGATCCTCCAGGCAATGAATCTGGATCTTAGAAATCAAGAAGCCGCACTTGATGGAGAACAGGCTGAACTAAACGCAGAATACAACAGACTCAATTACTGGAATAAATACTTTGATGACAAAGATGCAGCCAAGCTTAAGCAGAAGGACTTGTTCCTTGATTACGTTGAAACAGAAATCCTAAAACATACTGCTCACTGGAAAGATGTAGAGGCTCAAGGGGCCATCAAAACAATCCTTGCAAAAAAATCAGAGGAACAGGCTGCAACGAAAGCTGCACTGGCGGAACGGGTAGCTATAAACGCTGGCCGCGATATGACAAACTCTCTTGGAGCGATGCAAAAAAGAGAGGCGATAATTACTCAGAAGCAATCGATTCTTATCAAGGCATGGGCCGCTCGCGGTACGGCAGCAGCAAGAAAGAAGAAGCTGGCTCCAGAGGAGAAGGCTGCACGAAATCAAGCATTCAAGTTTCTCCCTCTGGCAAAGGAGCTAAAGACCCTTTGGAGAAAATCAGGAACAGATGTGAACATAGTCCTTAAGGCTATAGCTTCCTCTGGATTAGGAACCCTTCTCCCTACGACAGTTGGGGATTTTGATGTTCCATACGGTCAAGAAATCCAAGACCTCACAAGGATTAGAGAAATCAGACAGCAATATGCGGCTGTCTTGACGAAGGCAATGGGCGAAACTGGAGCCTTGGCCGAGAAGGAGCAGTTAAGAGCTATGACTCAAATTCCGCTTGGAGATCATAGCGAGTTAGGAATGTGGAAAATGGACCGCCTGATTGCAAGTATGAACCTCTTGGCGAGTGATGAATATTATTTAATGGACGGTCAAACCAGGAGAAGACTTGCTGACGAAATCTTAGCTCAACCTGACACCCTTGCCGGTGTTAAAAGAGCCACTGAGATTATGAATAGCGTAACACAGCTATGGGATCCTCAAGGCACTAAGTTTCAAATCAGAAGCGAAAGACAGGTTTCGCGAGAAGCCGAAGGAAGGATGGGCGCGCAAGGTCAGACGCAGCGGCTTCAGGGGCAGCGAGGAACCAATGTTTATCAAGGAGGTCCAATGAAAGATATGACCGACGAGGAAGTGGATAAATTCAGAAAAGCAACAAGAGCCAGGATGAAAATAAGACAAAGCAAAAAACAGAAAGAAAATTTAAGGCGTCTTAGAGAAAAAGAAGGCGCTAGAACTCAACCAGTGGGACAGCATCCCGGACGATCAGTAAGATAAAGGACAGAAGCAGTGACTCAACTTTATCATAATGCAACTGGCAATCTCACCAAAGATCTCGATGATTCGGAGATGTACGATTATCTTGATTCGAATGAATATGAGTTTGATGAAGAAGAAGTCCCTATTCATATAGCTGACCCTGAGAAGCCAGAGGGCTTAGGCCAAATTAGGCTGATGGGTAGAGAAGACGCAAGGCAGTACGTTTTAAATGGTTGGGGAACCTATAAAGATCCAGAAGCATTAGACCATTGGCTAAATAAGTATGACTACCAGGATTACGAAGGAACCGCCGCAGCGTTAGGAGCTGCCGGAGCATTGTCGTTCGGAGTCATTCCCGGCGCTATGGGTCTCATGGATGAGAAGTATGCTCGCATCATGGATGCCAATCCTGGCTACATGATGGCTTCCGATATCTTAACCACGATTGCCGCCATAGCATTGGCACCAGAAACAGGATTAGCATCGACGGCTGCGCTAGGTGGTCCGGCATCAAGGTTAGGATTAAAGACCCTTATAAAACAGGCCAAAAAAGCACCCTTCAGATCACTTACGGCCCCTAATATCGCAAGGCAACTAGGGGGAGAAGCAGAGGAAAGAGTTGGAAAATGGCTGCTTAAGGATGCCGCCCAAGACCAATTAGAGAAGTCAGCATGGAGAGGTATTCTACCTAGAGCGGCTGGCCTCGGCACTGAAGCTCTTATGTATTCCGCTGGCTATGGCTTGCCACAAGCAATTGATGACAAGCTTGACGGAAGATCTTGGGGTGATGTCGCAACATCATACGGGCTCCAGATGGGAATGGGAACTGCACTTGGCATTGCTATTCCTGGCGTCCTTCATGGGGTAGGGGGTGTCGGCCTTAAAACCTTTGAAGGTATCCGGAAGGCAGGAGCTTATCCGGTAAAGCTAATGATGGATTCCGTCCTTGCTAAGGATATAGCAAGAACAATCGCCAAGGGTGGCGCTGCAATGAACCCTGATACGATGTTTGCTGATCCTCAGAAAGCAATTAGCATCGCGGAGAGATTCACTACAGCACATTTAAAAAAGAGTGCTGCTAGACAGATGGCAAAGTTCTCTAGCCAAGTAGAGAAGATGGTTAAGAAGACTGCTGACTTTTTGAAGGATGCTCTTGAGAACCAAAAGCTTATTAATGCAGCCGATCAAACAGGTCACGCATTGGTGGTTGTTAAAAAGTGGATAAGTGCTGCTCCTGCCGACGCAGATGGCGCTGCAAATCCCTTTGTCCTTGCAGACCAAATGCTTAATGGAAACTTTGCATCAAAAGAAACAGGAGTTTCTACAGGATTCCTTGGTAATCTAAGGGAACAAACGCAAAGACTTCTTGCGAAAGCCGAGGGAGAATATACACCTCTCGACCTTACGAAGACAGGAACGAGAGTACGTCATCAGGCCGCTACCGAGCTAGAGGCTATTATCGAAGACATTAATGTTATTGAAAATACTATTCTCGATTGGGTCCGAAGGATTCCTCTTGTTGGTCGTCTTAGTCAAGGGGGAGCGGCCACTATAGATCAAGCCCATATTGCTTTTCAAAGATGGCTAAATGAGCCTACGCAAGCAGGTGCCCTGTCACAACTCCATGAATGGTCTAAGAGATACGGTCAAAGTACTGGCAACATGAAGCCAGAGCAATTATTCGTTCTCGCCCATTTAGCCCTTGATGATTGGAAATTCAGTGCGGATTTTGTGAATTCGAGCACTGGTAAGCTTTCCCAAGGTTCCGTAGATTTTATCTCTGACGTATTTGTAAAGCTAGAAAGATTATCTGCAAGAGTTCATTCATCTGTAACGGATGGGCCAATACAGCCAGATTCATTTACAGAGGCATGGGCCGATAGCGTTAAGGACCAACTTACCGAGGTACTTTCAAACACAGGAAAAACATGGTCGGTAGGTGGTGTTGGGCCAACAGCATTTGGCCACATGGCTAAAAAGAAAGCTTATATAAACAGCCTACTAAGAGCAAGGGGCGAGCAGCACAAGAGACTTATCGATAAGTTCGCAGTGTCAGTAGAAGATTTCCCTGATGCAAATAGAATTGATTTTGGCAAAGTCGAAGGCATGCTGCGCGGTATTAATCATTCCGACAAAGATCATGCCGCGAATGTGCTGTATCGATACTCAGCTAAAAACCTTGAGATCTACAAATACCTTAAAGATAATTTTGACCTTGGCGGCTTAAGACAACAGGTAATTGATGCCGTCCCTACTGCAAGAAACGCAAGGGACTCAACAAAACACCACATAGATCTAATGAAGAATGAGATGAAGGATGCTCTTGAATGGGCCGCCATTATGAATGCAGACAATAAGTTAGCCTTGTCTGCCGGTAATAGATCTATAATGCCGTGGAGCATTGGGGCTGGAGCTGCATTTGGTCTTGGTGCATCTGCAATGGGATTAGATCCAGAGACATCTATAGCGATAGGTGTTGCCGCTGGTGGCGGTAAATATATGTACGATGGGATGGTTAGTCCCGGAAGAGCTATGGCCAATATAAATAAGTTCTTCATTGCCGGTAATGAGTTTGATGAATTTATAACAGGGCAGGTAAACAGATATTTTACATGGCTAAATAAGGCAGGAAAATACCCAAGGCAGCCTCGCCTTGCCTATGTAGGACCTGGCGACGACGGGAAGATTGGTCGATATTCTAGCATCTTCACATCTAAGTTTATTGCCGAGTATGTGACAGGGAAAAAGATGAAGAAACAAATAGTTGAAGGCAAGACCATGTTTTCCGGAAAACTTGAAAGTTACGAGGAGGAGTAAATGCCGAATACGGATATTCCTGATAAATTTACAGTAGAAGAATTCAAAAATACTCGCACAATATTTGAGCAGTTGAAAGACCCATCAAATCGTCAAGCCCTGGTTGATCAGGCGACAAGAGAGTTTGCCATTAATGATGATATGCACATGGCGATGCAGGAACAATTTAATGGGTATATTGAGAAAGCGATTAAGATTATCGACGATGCTCCCGTAATCAAAGAGAACTTATTTAGCGAAGAAATAATGCCTCCTGATTCTGAAATTCAGAAAGTAGGAGAAAGGCTATCTGTTCTTGAGTATGGACCTGGAATAATTATGAGAGGTCTTTACAATGGGACCCTGACTCAAAATGAGATTGATGCCTTTAATGAATTTTATCCAGAACAAGCAAAGTCTCTGGCCTTTGAGTTTATTACGCGCATGGGTGAGGAGGAGGTTGCAAAAGGACTTCCCCAGCAAGAGAAAGAACTTATCGGTGCCATTATCGGCGTTGACGTTATGAACCCTCTTATCACCGGAGCATTAGCTAAGACATTTCAGAAAGAAGAAGAAGAGAAGCCTGGGCCTAAACCACAGCCAAAGTGGGCTGAAGGCAGATTCCCGGCAGCACAACTATCAGGTTCATACGCCGTAGAAAAGCGTAGAAATAAATAGGAGAAAGAAATGGCATTGCCATCAAATCATACATATCTGAGTAAACAAGCTCCTCACCGCTTGTCAGCTTTTTATAAAGTCAGTGCAGCAGACTTAGGAATTGATGACGCTGCCGGTAACACTACACCGAACAGCAATTGGATTCCGTGTGCTGGCTACAACCAGTGTACCCTGCTTATCAAGTTTGTTGATGATGGTGCAGGCTCACCTACTAATGTCGATTTTGGTATTGATGTGTCGGATGATGAGTCTACGGCTTATCCGCTACAGACATCCTCTGTCAGCTCCGGCACCGCAACGCTATCTCCATTAAAATACAGGGTCGCTAGTAGTGGTGCTAGTATCAACTATGCTGTGGACTTCCCGCTAAACTACGAGTTCTTTCGAGTCAGCGCATTGACCGTAACTGGTGGTGTAGCTGGTGATGATATGACGGTAACTTGTTTCTTGGGTAAGCTCTAGGAGTAGCCGTGAAGGGTTTCGCCACAATAGATGAGAGCATGGGACTACTCCCCTTTATGCGGGGTGGTCAGGGCTTCTATGTCAAAGAGTTCCACAAAGGCGCATCCGTCACCCTTTATGACTGGAAAGCATCGGGATTCGTTTTTGATAACAACACTATCGCTAGCGGGAACAGTAGTTGGTCGGGCGGCTATGGAAACTTTTCTCGGGTGCCTATCTCTACTGGTGGAGACTATACCAATAAAACTGTTCCCTTCATCCATGATGACTCCGGTACGCTCAAAATGAGATTTGCTGATGTTGGTCATACGAGAGACAATCCAGATGACTTTATTGCCGTAGATGAAGGTTCCCGAATTGGGAGTGGTGGTAGACAATGTGTTATTAGTGCCACAGGTGCAACATTTACTGATGGAAATCTGGATGATGGCGACCACTACGTGCAGTGGAAATGGAAGCATGATGCAAAGTCAGACACCAGCTTTGCCCATACGACTGTGATGAATGTGGCGTCTAACGTGATTACAATGTACGCGAAGCGATCTATATCCACTAGCTACACCAGCGTAGTTGACGCTAAGGATGCTGCAAATATAGATTGGCAAATTACTTGGGATCCTAGCAACAATACCTGGACAGTTAACGACGATACCGAAAAACGGTTTGATGCTTCTAGTCCTCCTAACCCTGGCAGCAACAATACGGATGTTTCCTTTACGACAACTGGCGGAATAGTGAACCAGGAAATTGCCGGGATGGGGACAGTGGCCGACGCAAGCGATAATAGAATTTGGTCGCTAGAGGTAGAGGAAGTCTAATGCCAAACCCGACGATTAGATGCGATGGCTACGATGAGTACGTGAAGGTTGTCATTAGCCAAATATGCAAAGGCATAAAACCGCAGACCTGGATGCCAGAAATGCGAGCGTCCATCCCTGGCGAGTTCGTGAGGGACTGTCATTTTGTGGCAGGCAACAAAGCAGCGGCGAATACCCTAACTCTCCCGCTAGCCGACGAAACCGTCTACGACTACAAGAAACGAATCGAGGAGAATGCCTCCTCTTCTAGCGGTGATTGGTACGTTCTCGATACTGAGGAAGAAGGGTTTGAGTATCAGGACCACGACTTCCTGGTGTGGAGTTGGTCTAAGGATGGGACCGAGATGCCACCCAAAGAGAACGTGTTGCAAGATGGGAATGTGACTGGCAGCTTTCTGATAAAAGCATCCGATGACTATCCGACAGTCTGGTTGTCTCATCATCCTCATGTGCCTGGTGGCGTCTACCCGATGGAAACATGTGCAAATATATTACGACAGCTTGAAGATATGAAGGGCAGAGTTGCCTGGGTAATCAGATTTAAGGAGAAAGAAAATGCCCTTTAACATGTTACAAGAAACCCCTAGCGGTGGAGCAGGTAGCTCGGAGCACGCAGGGGTAGACGATCAGAGTTCGAGCAACGACGATCAGATCACTATCAAAGACACCGAAGTCGTTATCAACGAGGACGGAGACGATTTGGATTTTCGCGTCGAGGCTTCGGGGGAAGCAAACGCGCTGGTTGTTCAAGGGAGTGATGGGTATGTCGGGCTTGGGACGGATGCACCGACGCAAATTCTACACGTCTTCGAAGGGAGTTGCGGCGCGGCAACGGATGCCAGCACACACGCTGTAATTGAGAGTGATGGAGCGTCGTTTTTAGGCATTTACGGTGGTACCACTCAAGATTGTGGTATTCGCTTTGGCAATGGCGTGTTGCAGGGAAAAATTGCCTATAGCAATAATGGCGATGCCATGAAGTTTTACACCAACGGCTCAAACGAGCGACTACAGATTGATAGTTCGGGGAATGTAGGCATTAACACAACCAGCCCCGATTCGTTATTGGAGGTGTCCAAAGCGGCGGGCGATGCCGAAGTGCTGGTGTCCTGCTACCACGACACCAAAGCGACCACCCCTAAAATCACATTTAGAAAAGCCGACAATACAGAAGCATCCCCGGCATTGGTGGATGATGATGCTGTTCTTGGGACTATTGATTTCTTGGGCCATGACGGAACGAACTTCGAACGGGGTGCAAAGATTGAGGCGCGGGTCCAAGGGACATCTGCAAACAACGATTTACCAACAGAACTCACGTTTTGGACTACGCCGGATGGCAGTAACACTGCGGCAGAACGGATGTCTATTGGTGCAGATGGTGCGGTTGCGCTTAAGTCGCTGGCGGCTGTTCCGACTGTCGCAACGGGGTATTCAAAGCTATTCGCAAAAAGTGAAGTAGGTTTGGATAATGCCATCCTAATGCACTTCGAAGGCAGTGACGCCGCCACCAGTGGAGCGGGCTTCGCCGATTCTGGCGGCTTCGGATTAAGCAACGCAAGCCGGACCGGAGCAGAAGTCGACACCGCGCAATACAAGTTCGGCTCTAGCTCAATGCTTTTTGACAGAAGCGCAGGAGATTTCCTAGACGCTAACGGGGGCTCCCATGATTCCTCTTTCGATTTGGGGTACGGGGATTTCACCATAGACTTTTGGGTCAAGTTTCAGACGCTCGACAATGGCGTTTCTGGCCGACGATTGCTTAGTTCTGCAACTCACAATGACGCCGGGAGTTTTCGGATCCTTTATGATTCTACTCAAAAGTGGTCGTTCACTTATGGGTCCGGGGGTACGGGGGTGTTGACTGCTTCGGCAGACACCGGCATTGCAGCGGCGGTTGATGGTTCCAGTGCGTGGTACCATGTTGCATACGTTCGGACTGGTAACACCGTTCTAATGTTTCGTGACGGAACCCTGAAGGGGTATGGCCCTCTTACTACGGCAGTAACTTGGCCCGGCGGGATGAATATCGGCAATTCATGGAACACTGAATTAACGCTAGGGCATGATGGCTGGATGGACGAACTGCGGATCGTCAAGCGGGCAGTTTGGCTGAATAATTTTACGCCGCCTACGCAGCCCTACGGCGATTCGACAATGCAAGTCATCGATGGGCAAGGTAATGTTACCCGGCTATCTCCCCACAACGCACAGGGTGAATGGGAGTATTTTTCCCAAAATAGCCTCACCGGAAAGACAGTGCGTATCAATATGGAGGAGGTCGTTTCAGACCTCGGTAAGTTGACAGGTAAGAACTATATCAAGGACGAATGATGGAAGACAGCGCGACTACAGCAGCCTTGGTTGGCGTTGTGATGGCGCTGGTTAAGCTTGTCGAAAAGGGGATGCAGAAGGCCAACGGCGGCTCTGTAGAATATAGACTTGCCGCACTTGAGGACCAAGTCCAGGAGATGCGGAATAAATTACAAGACTTCCAACGTGCGTTCTATGAATTCCGAGAGGAATCTAGAATCCGTTGGGCAAAGCAGGGGGATGATAATGACTAAAGGTTATAAGACTACGGAGTTCTGGTTGAGCCTGGTGGCTATTCTTACTGGAGCCATTTTGAGCTCTGGTGCTGTTGAAAACAATACTGTTCTCCAGGGGTTAGGGCTTGTTGCTACAGCCTTATCTGCACTCGGCTATGCCGGAGCCAGGGCAATCACTAAGGCTGGCGAATCAAAGTCTAATGCCATTAAGCATATTGGGATAATCGCTGACCCAAAGCTATAGTCGGTAGTGGACATCTTGGGTTGACTGCCGACGTAACGCCTGAGAAGCTTACTGGTCGATTGATTTACAATCACCGAGTTTCTGAATCTCTATTCGCTTCTGCCGATGCCTGGACTGATACCCTTGGGGATTATGGTGCAGGAGTAAAAGTTAAGTGGATATGGTAAGTGTCCATTAAAGCACAAATGCTAGCAAGAGACGTTAAAGGACTGCTAGATCTACTGCTTGTTACTAAAAACAAAGACGATATAATAACCATATATGGGGCAATTCAGTTTAAGCTAGAGATGATTAGGAGAATTATCGATGACGAAACTAAGTAAGCACTTCTCCCAATCTGAGTTTGAATGCCGATGTGGGTGTAAATGTGAGGTGATAGTATCGAGTGATCTAATAACATTGCTCGAAGGGATAAGGGTTTCCCTGGGAGTTCCGGTACGAGTAACGTCAGGGGCGAGATGTGAAACACACAATGCCAAGGTAGGTGGAGCTAAACGCTCTTGGCATATTCCAAGGAATCACACCCTCTATGCTGCTGATATTACTTACTGGAATAAAGGGGAGATAGATAAGATGGGGATTTTAAAGTTATACGCGCTCGCAGATAAGCACCACGCTTCTGGGCTTGGCTTGTATCCAAGTTGGATTCATGTAGACCAACGACCTACTAAGCGAGCAAGATGGATAGATAAGAACTGGCATTGGATAGATGGCTCTTAAAAGGGTCTTCATCTGGCCGGACACTCACTGTCCCTGGTACGATAAAAAAGCCGTATCATGTGCGCTGAAGGCTCTAAGGGCATTTAAGCCAGATCATCTTGTTCTGACTGGTGACTTCCTTGATGTCTACAGCTTGTCGCGGCACGATAAGTCTCCTTCAAAAGTCATGCGATTCGCCCAAGAAATAGCTGTCGCAAAGCAGCTCCTTGAGAGAATTGATAAGGCCGCCGGTAGTGCCAAACGTCACTTCATCATGGGGAACCATGAGAACAGAGTCTACAAGTATCTGAGTTCTAAGGCTCCTGAGATATACGATATGATCAATGTTCCCGGCCTCCTCGATTTCGAAAGGCTCGGCTTTGCTCATTTCGATTACCTCGATCACCTCCGCCTCGGTAATCTCATCCTCGCTCATGATATCGGTCACGCTGGTAAGACTGCTCATAGTCAATCTCTCAATATGGCTGGTATGTCGATAGCCATTGGACATACCCACCGAATGGCAATGGTTATCGAGAAGAAGCTCCAGACTGGAGAACTTATTACCGGTGCCACGATGGGTTGGTTAGGTGATCCTGATGCCATGAAAGACTATATGCCCGCAAGTAAAGTGAAACGCTTTGCAATCACAGGCTTTGGCACTGCTTATATTATGAAAGATGGGACTCCAATCCTAGTACCAGTCCCAATTGTTAACGGCTCTTGTGTCTTGGAAGGGAAGTTGATCAATGGAAGGTAAGAAGCTTTCGCTGCCAAGAACAATTAAGGTCGGACCCCATACTGTGACAATCAAATATGTAGAAGTGCCTGATTGTTCTGAGCCTGGAGAGTTTATCTTTGGGTCTTGGTGTATTCAAGATTTGGAAATTCAAATAAGAGAAGGACTAGAGCCCTCTCTCGAATGGGAAACATTCTGGCATGAAGTGATGGAGTGCATCAACGAGATGACTGACGCTGATATTCCCCACCACTTCATACAGACATTTGGACTACTATTAGCGGGTATAACTGGCGGTATGAAAATCTGTAACTGTCAGCTTCTAAACCCGAAAGAGAATATTAAATAAGAGATACTGATAATTACCATCGACATAGCGACGACATTCAAAATCTTTTTATTTCTCTGTGATCTTGCAAATTCTTTATAAACTAATTCTCTGGCGTCTTTGTATTTTGGTGAGTTGAATGAGTGAGGGAGTCTGCAAGTATGTCCGAGCTTGAGCTGGTCTCTGTACCAGGTTTCCGTATAATGCTGGTCCTCTCGATTATGATTTTCTTTAACTTCGGTTTTCTTTTCCATTTCTTCCCCCTACTCTTTTGCGATTTCTTGTTGCTTGTTGTTGACGATTTGGTACAGGATTTCATAAGCCTCCTTAAGTGCCGTGGTTGTTGTGTCACAGATAGCCATGAAATCATTATCTCCTTCACAGCCCTCCATTAGATATCTCTTGTGGTATTTTGCTGCCATGCTTGCGACGGTAGAAGCACTCGTATTGATATATTCTAGTGCTGTATGAACTGATTCTAAATCATGCTTCGCCAGATTATTTCTTGTCTTACCCTTTCTGAATAGCCCCATTACTTACTCCATTCTTTTGCGCTGCTGTTTAACCACTTTCTGTTCTCGTGGGTTATTACCGTTTCTTCTCCCTCTGTTTGCTCAAGCACTACCTTCTTTTTCAAACCTGCTTTTCCTGCATATAAGGCTGCTTCAACATGGTTGACTGACGCTATGTAGCCAAGGAAGCCAATGCCCCCTATGATCACAGTAAAGAATAACCAGCCAAAGTATTTCCCCCATGATGGTGGCGGGTCATACTGGCCATAATTCAGTGTTGGTCCTGGTGTATCTTTCATCCGAACTACTCCTCCCCGTGGTATTTTTTCCAAAAGCCTGGTGACAGCCATTCAACTACTTCCTTGCAGTCACCTACGAAAACAGTTTTACCTGTCTCTATTTCGCAAACCTTATGTTGGGCTCGATCCGCTACTACTTGGCTATGGACATACCCTAGCTCGCGTAGAGCATCTGTTAGTCTTATGTTTCTACGAAGCGTAGCTTCACAAATATATTGTGGACGCGGTGCATTATGCGCGACTTCCCAATCCATTTAATCCCCCTTGTATTTGGTTATCTCAATCTCTACTCTGGGGTTTACCCAGTCTTTCTTTCTCGAACTGATAATACATCGAACCCAATAGTCATTCTTATAGACACCAGCCTTTTCCATGGCATCCAGTGGAGCTGCGGCAAGGTTATCAACATCGATAGCTTGTCCCTTATCCAGGTAGGAAGTGATCTTAATTTGCATCTCTGTCTTGTGTGCTATGGCAGGAACTAACTGTGCATCTGGGTTCTGGCTTTCTAGAAGC
>NZER01000313.1 GCA_002690445.1 Candidatus Pacearchaeota archaeon | reverse complement strand
CGCCCCCGAGGCCCCAGTTGCCGCCAAGCCCCCCGTAGCCGCCGTGGAGGCTGCGACCGACACGCCTGAGTTCAAGGCGTGGTTCGGCGGCTCCAAGGTAGTCGACGCTGATGGGAAGCCGTTGGTGGTTTACCATGCTACGTCGCGAGATTTTGATGCGTTCAAGCCGGGCAGTCCTGACGGCGGGTTTGGCTCGTCTATGTACTTCAGCAATAGCACTGATGACATAAACCTGAACTATGCGAACATTGAAGGTCCAGACATTGCTGCTCGGATGGCCCATGGAGAAGTAGTGGGAGACCCGCAGTTTAGTGTCATGCCCGTCTACATCAAGATGGAGAACCCCGTATACTTGGACCCATCAGGCAAAACGGGTCGTACCGTCTTTAACGAAACAGGCTCTGTCGTCCAGTTGCTTGAAGCGATTGATGACGTTGCAGTCGACTTCTATAAATCATCAGCTAGTGTGCGGAAACTAAAAGACTTTGTCCGCGAGAGTTTAGAGCACGGCGAACTGGACGCTATGGGCTTTTACGCTGAAGCCAAGCGACCCGGAAGGTATTACTTCAATATTGGTGGTAAGGACCGCAGAAACGCAGAGTTTATCCGTCGAGTCTTTGAAAAGATGGGGTTCGACGGTATTATTGCTGATGCCTACCACTTCTTTGGTCCGTCTCGTGGGATTGGGGGTACGCCAGGGGCTGCAATGAAAGGTGTCACCCCCGGCACCTACCACTACATCCCGTTCGAGCCCAATCAGATCAAGTCCAAGTTCAACCGTGGAACCTGGGACCCGACCGACCCAAGGATTATGTACGGAATTGGTGGTGCAGCCGCACTCCCAACAGCTGGCGCACTAATGGCTGATGACGATGATGATTTGTTGAAGTCGTCGATGTGAGGATGAAATGACCACAAAACGTGACGCACGATCTCTAAAACGTGACGCACGAGGCCGACTTCGCAACTACGGCAAAGAGTACAAGCGCGATCACAAGCCGAAGAAGGACAAAGATGAGCGTGTCTCAAGGAGGCGAGCTCGTGCCAAGTTGAACAAGTGGCGCAAAGCGCACGGCAAGCGGGCTCTTGCCAAGGCTCAGACGGTTGATCACAAAGACGGTGACCCGAAGAACAACAGCAGTGACAATCTTCAGGTCATTCCTCAGGGCGAGAACTCAACCAAGTCGAACAAGAAGCGCGCTAAGAAGACTTATGCGTAGTCTTCTTGTACATCTCGTGAAACGTGTTGGTAATCTCAAATAGGTACTTAGCTTTGTCCTCTGGGGACTTAACAGCCATCGGCATATTAAGGCTATGCATCAAGGCGACCACATCGCTTTGGGGGATTTCTTGTCGGTTCTCTTCTTTCGTTTTTTCGTTTTCCATGATTTGATGATACTTGGTTGATAGTGACTGGTCAATGGTAGTCTATTGACATTGGGAGGCAGAAATGGGTCGAAATGGCAATAACGGGAAAAAGATCCCGTCGGAACTTATTGGCTGGATTGACCCTGAGCTATTGAACCATAAGCCAACCGATCGGCAGAAGGCGTTTCGGCGGGTAGCTAGGCACTGTGTATTGAATAGCAAGCTCCTGAAGAGCGATTGGTACGCTGCGACGACCACATCTGAGTCTGAGGCGTTCAAGAGTCATCCGGTCACCCCGAGTGAGTGGCGACGTTGGACGGTGCGCAAGTCGTTCATGGTTTGGTTTTACGAGGATTTCCCTGAAGTAGAGCCATTGAGCGAACAAGAACTTCAGATGATCGAACACAAGTGGTGGAAGGGTGTGTTGGACGCAATGGACGCTGGCGAGGAGTGGGCGTATCGCGCGTTTGCGAAGGTTCGATACGAGTCACGGCAGGCTGAAGAGAACCGGACTCATACGAAGGAACTCAAGGAGTATCTTGGCAACACCAGCGAAGGCGAAGCCTGGCATATCAATGCACCTGAGGCGTAGTGTCTTTACTCGATCGAAAGTTAAATTCCATCGCGGACGATCCGCGCGAGTTCATCTCGCGTCTAAAGTTGATCGACGAGAAGGGCATTGAAAGAAAGTTTAATACGCCGTTTCCCGAGCAAGTCTTGGCGTTGGATGACTTTCTGTCCGACGCCACAACAGTGATTCATTACAAGCCGCGCCAGATTGGGGATACAACGGTCGCGATTGCCTACAACTTTGACTACTTGTATTGGGCGAAGGACCCGCTTCGAACGTTGGTTGTTGCGCATACGTATGAGACGACCGATGCGATTTTCGGAAAGCTCCAGCACTTCTACCGCACGTTACCGCATGCGCTGAAGAGGGACATAGCCAGGTCGAACAGGAAGGAATTGTTGTTTGACGACACACAAGCGGGTTTCCGGTGCATGACGGCTGGCGGTAGGGGTCATGGTCGTGGTTGGACGTATCAGCGACTACACGCAGATGAGTTGGCGTTCTGGCCGAACGCAGAGGAGGTTTGGGCTTCTGTGACCTCCACGATGCACGCTGGACCGCATCTAAAGACGATTGTGCTTTCCACGGCGAATGGACCTGGGAATTTGTTTCATAAGAAGGTGTTGGCTGCCCAGGAAGCATTGCGGCAGGGAGACAAGTCGGTTCGGTTCCGGTTTTTCCGCTGGTGCGATCACCCGGCGTATAAGAAGGAAGTTCCAAGCGGTTGGGAGCCAGACTCAGAGGAGTACGAGCTGGCTCAAGTCCATGGGTTGACCATGGAACAGATGTATTGGCGACACGATCGAATCAATGGCATTAGCGGGATTGGCTTGTCCCAGTTCCGGCGTGAGTATCCGCTGACGATTGAGGATGGATTTGCTGAGTTCGATGGCGCTTGGTTCGATCAAGACTATCTGAACGAAGTGCTGTCCTCGATTCAACCTCGAGACGGTGAACTCAGGATCTATGAGCGGCCAAAGCCTGGGTACAACTATGCAATGGGTGTGGATCCGAGTTGGTGCAACGGTGGTGACTATGCGGTGGCACAAGTGTTGTCTGCTGACGGCAGGCAGGTAGCAACGTTATCCATGAACAAGGGTGGGGAGTTGTTGTTTGCGACCAAGGCAGCTGAGTTGGCAGGTCACTACAATAGGGCGAAGAGTTTGGTTGAGAGCAACCCCGGTGGTGCCGGCACTGTGGTCATTCGCGAGTTTCATAAGTACAACATCCCGTTATGGACGCAGCCACCACCTCCAGGTCGGAAGTTATCTACGTCCCCTAAATACTGGACAACGTCCAGAGGTTCGAAGCAGGAGGCGTATGCGCACCTTCGGCAGATGGTCAACGGAGATGCTTTGACGCTAAACGATCAAACAACGGTTCAGGAGTTGATGCATATTCGGGAGCAAAGCGGTAAGATTGAAGGCCAGGACGGATACCATGACGACCATGCAGACGCGCTCATGCTTGCAGAATGGAATCGAAGAGGGATGCCTACCGCTAAGCTTGCACCCCAAGCGTTCAGAAGGCGTTATGTTGCGCATCGAAACCCATTCAATGATCGCCTCAGGTTGCGATAATGGCTGACGAAAGCAAGTACAGAGACCGGGACTTTAGCAACGACGAGTTGCCGCCAGAGTTTATCAAGCAGCATCTGCTTTCTCATGACAAACGGATGCGCGACGGTCGTGACGAGTGGGCACTTGCCAAGGCTTGCTATACCACGAACTACTGGAGGTATATTCGAACGCGTGGCTCGAGCAATAAGAGGGACTACTCCAAGCAGACCGACATTGACGTAGAGGTCAACCGGCTCTGGGGAATCATTGGTTCGTACTTGTCTGCGTTGTACCCGCGCGCGAATCGAGCTGTGCTTGGTCCTGACCCGATTGGTCGGGGCGATTCAACCAAGGCAGAGCTTGCGCTAAATCGGTGGCTTAGTTCAAACCGTATTCATCGCCGGGTGATGACAGGTCTTCGGCAGGGGATTTTGTATCCTGGGTGTGGCGCCAAGATTGGGTACTATCCAGGCAGAGGAAACCCTCTTGATAGAGTCTGGATGAGAATCCTCCCGTGGTGGGAGATGTTGCTGGATTCAGACGTTGGGGATGCGGAAGACGAGCGCTTCCGTGGTCACCTATACTATCGACCGAAGATCGAAGTAGAGCGTGAATACGATCTAGAGGATCTTGCTGGTACGTCCAGAGACGACTTCCTTGAAGGAGGCACGCCGCTTAACGATGAACGGCCGAGAAAGCACGGCAAGAGAAAGCAGGCAGATTCAGATAATTCTGCGTTTGTTCGTGTTTTAGAGCTCTGCAATCTGAAGGACACTTGGAAGGACGAGAACAATCCAGACATCGTCTACGAGGGTCGACTCGAGATCTATGTGCTTGGTCAAGGCCAGTTGTCTGAAAATCCAATTTGGATGGGTCCGCTTCCCTTTGCGGGTGTAGACGGCGATCCACTTCCGCACGTAATGCCTCTGATTTTCAATCACGAGCCTGAGTTTCCACTGCGCGGGCTGTCTCATTCGGCACGTGTGTTGCCACAGTTGCGGGAGATTAACTCCTACCGGTCGTTTATGGCTATGGCGACCAGAAAGGACACAAGGCAGTACGTTACCCGGAAGGGAACGTTTGGCGCTGACGAACTGACCGACCTTACCGAGGGCAATGACGGACTGATTTTGCAGTTGGACGCTGATTACGATCGTCCATTGGGCGATGCCATCGTTCCGATTACGAACGCACCGCTTAGTGGCAACATTGACCAATACATGGCGATTGTTGCGGACGATTTGGAACGCAACATCGGTATGTCGCCAACTGCACGCGGCATTGTAACGAAAGCAACAGCGTTTGAAGTCCAGGCTGTTCAGCAGTACACCGAGTCGGACTTTGGCATGCACGCGTCAATCAAGGACGATTGGCTTGTCCAACTACTGACGGTTGTACTTCGTGCGTTGATTTCCTGCATGCAAGACCTTGGTGACTCTGTTGGGGCGTATGAAGAACAGGAAGTGGAGTTGGCGGAAGTTGGCGCAAGGCCTGTTGACGAGGACCAGGCGACTACTAAGTCTGACGAAGACGATGAGGTCTCGGACGAAGGCAAGGAACAAGTTGAAGTCGCTGATGAGCAGTTCAAGGACGCAGAGCAAGAGCCATTCGTCGAAGAAGACGCCATTGAGGGTGTAGAAAAGGACGAGGAAGAAGAGGGCAAGATCGAGCCAGAGAAGCTCGTCCTTAGAGACCGTCGTGAGTTCCTTGAAGTCTCAGTAGAAGATTTGGACGCAGGGTTTGAAATCACATTTATCGAGGGCGGCGGCGCTCCGATGGATGAAGTAGCCAAGCAGCAGAACTTGCTTGGCTTGCTTGAACCATACGGTGCGTTGTGGGCAGCTGTGAATGAGGGTGGTCCCAACTCTGTTATGGCGCGCGCGTACATGAAGGCCATTGCGGAGAAGTTTGACCTACCCAAGGACCTTCATCCGGACGAACTGGAATCGCGTATGGCGGATGAAGAAGAGGAACTTGCAAAAGAAGGTGGACCCACAGACGAAGAAGTCATGATGGGAGCCACCCCATTGCCGCCGGGTGGGCCACCCGCTCCACCCGGAATGCCCGCTGGACCGCCTCCCGCTGGTGGTGGCGCACCGCCGCCTGCAGGCCCAGACCTCTCCCAGTTAATGAATATGCCTCCAGACCAAGCGATTGCTGCATTGCGCGAAGTGTTTGCTAATGATCCGGACATGCAGCAAATGCTCGATCAGTTGCAGGCCTTGCCACCAGAGCAGCAGGCTGAGATGATAGCATCAATGGTTTCAGCTTCTGGAGCGCCCGTTGCCTCTGTATAGCTTTAGTTGCGCCAATTGCGATTGGTCTAGGGACAAGTTGTTTAACTTTTCTTCTCGTCCGAATGAGATTGATTGCGAGAAGTGCACTGGGGTGGCGATATATACAATCGCTGTATCTGAATACCAGGGAAGTACACCGAAGTACCGCAGCAAACGATACTCGTCCGATAAGCGTGGATTATCCATGCATGAATTCAAATGCGTCGAGTGCGGTAATTCGTTTGATGAGATTGTAGACCATAGCGTTGGTCAGTCGACTCAAGATAATTTTGACTGCCCTGAATGTGGCGCTTCGGGTTGCGCTTGGAGACCAAGTTCGCGCATCGATCGATGGAGTGAACGGTTCCCGTATTTTGATCGTGGCCTTGGAGTTTGGCTTAAAAGCAAAGCGCACCGAAAGCGGATTTGCAAGGAACGCGGCCTTGAGCCTGTAGACGGCGACTATGATGAAGAGAAAATATTCTCTGAATTTGATAGTAAACGCGAGAAAGAAAAAGCCGAATACGCTACTTATGTTGATAGACTAGACAATGCCCCAGAATTTGCCTCTTACCGCCGCGCCGTAGATCAAGGTAGAGCTTAACCTCCTGACAGGAATTGAAAATGCCCGTCGATCCCGTTACCGGACAACGATTGCCGTACCCTGGCGAGCCTGGATACGAAGAGGCCATGGCCGCAAACCCAGAAGCCTATGCTGCTGGTGGTCCACCACCTCCGGGCGGAGAACCACCTCCGGGCGGAGAGATGGCTCCACCTCCTCCAGGCGCTGAGATGGCTCCACCTGAGGCGGGTGCGCCTACTCCTGACGATATTGCTCGTCTAGAACAAGAAGAGGCTGCACTTGAACAGGGCATTATGGCTGAGACAGCTCCAGCTCCTGAGAAGCCGTTTTCTGTTCAAGCAATTCAAACACTCCTCAAGGAGTTCAATAATACGTTGGATTCATTTGCTGGAGAAGATGCGCCTGATCTTGAGTGGGTGGGTGCTGAGGGTGGCAATAAATGGGACGCGCCTCTTCCCCAAGAGGTATTTGCGCCCTTGGTTGCCCTGAACGAGTCTCTCAAGTTAGTTGAAGATGGCGCATTTTTTGATAAGTACGGTCTTGAACTCGAGGCTCTGACCACTGATGCAGAGTTGCGAAAGGCAACCGCTGGATTGAAGAAGATGGGTAAGGACAAGAAACTTATTGAGGCGATGCGTGCCCCGATTGGACCAGAAGAGCCTGAGATGGAAATGCCGTCTGCGCCGGGTACATTTACCGAAGAAGAGCAAGTGCTTGCGTCCAATATGGCCTAATGTTGTGGAGTTTGATGATAAATGGTAGATTCAAAAACAATGATGGTTGGAGAGCCTTGTGGATGAGCTGAACCAAGACCAAACGACTGACAATCGGGGAGACCTGGCTGATCTAGTTGATGTTGACAGTGGGCCGGTTGAGCAGGCTGTTGAATATGAGGCTGCACCTCAAACTGTTGAATATGAGGCGTCGATAGAGGCTCAGGCGGCTAGGCAGTCTGAAGTGAAAAGTCACGATAGTTTCAACGCCCTTGATAGTGCATTGAGTGATATCGAGGAACTCGAGTACGACGGGTTCTACGATAAGATCACCGAAGCGCACATTAAGGAACTTCCTCCGGTCGCTCGTCGAATACTTCATAACTTCCGAGTCGATCGACATAAGCAGAAGGAACAGCACACTTCTGCAATGCAGGGTCTTCTCACGAAGATCGAAGACCGTGAACGTCGCCTGTCGACTTCTGAACGCGATTTTGCCAAGCGTCAGTCTGAGTTTGCGTCTCTTGTAGACGATCCAGATGTCCAGAAACTCCTTACTGAGCCTGAAGGCGAACTGCCGGACGTGTTTACCGAGCAGGGCGTAGAAGCTCGCATCCAACGCGGAATCGCCAAGGGTATGCAAGCGGTTCTGGAACCGATGAAGGCTGCAGCTGACGTTAAGGCGCGAGAGAATTCCTATCTTGAGTTCGTCGATAAGCATCCTGAGATGCGAGACCCGACATTCAAGAAGGACGTTGCCGGTCTTGTTCGAAACCGAGTTGAGAATGGCGTTCCGCTTTCAACTCAAGATGCATATCAACTTGTCAAGGCTCGCCGTGTGATGGCCCAGCAACAAGCTAGGGCCACACAGGAACAGCGAGCTCGTCAACAGTCTGCACGTCGTATTGGTCGTGCTGTTTCGGGGGGGGCTCCTTCTAACCAAGAGATCCCGTCCGATGTCAAGAAGCAGGGTGCGTTTGCAATCGCAAACTGGCTGAAGGCCAATCCCGAAGCAGCCCAAAGGATCTCCCGATCAATCCGATAATCCCTCCCCTGGAGCAATAGAAAAAAATGGCAACTACCCAGCTCACCATTGGTAATGAGCTTCTCTCGACCACGATGCACATCGTGATGAAAGAGTGGCGCGACAATGTTCACACCAGCACCGCGTTTCTTGAGGCCCAGGCCCGGATTCACGGTGAAGGCAAGCCAACACAGGCGGGCGGTACTCGTATCGTTATTCCGCTTGGGTTCGGTGAGCACTCGAGCACCACTCGGATGCAGACTGGTTACGAGCGCATCGACCTGAGCGTCGAAGATGTGTTCATGCCCGCTGTGTTTGATTGGGCACATGTCGTTCGTCCGATCGCGATTTCCTCGGAAGAGGAACTCGTCAACCAGGGAGACGCTGCGATTCTCTCTATTCTCGAGAGCCGCGTCAAGATGACCGCAAACGCTCTCAAGCGTGAGTACGTCAAGAACGTGGTTCAGGGCTCAGTCTCCGGTTGGGAAGACTGGGGCACCTTGAACGGTGTTGATGACAATGCGGGCTATCTTGAGGAAGGTGCCGTTTCTTCCGGTCAGACCAACTCTGTTGGTGGTGTCAGCAAGACCACATACAGTGCTAAGACTGGTTGGAATAACCAAGTGTTCGACGGAGCTGGATCGTTCAACAGCAACGGACTGGCTGGTCTGTACGACCTGATGGTCGAGATTAACTCTGTGTCACCGTCTGGTGCGCCGAACGTGATTCTTGCTTCCCGAAGTGGATTCAAGAATCTGAAGCGTGCCCTGACGGCGTCCGAGCGCTACATCGATACTTCGAAGCTCGATGGTGGTCGGGTGTCTCAGACTTGGGACGGTGTGCCGATTGATGTCGAGTACTTCATGCCTAACAGTGGTGGAACTACTGGAACCGCTGGCGACAATGAAATCTCGTTCTACATTCTCAACATGAACGACATCTACACGCTTTGGGATCCGAAGGGATACTTCGACCTTGGTGATTTCGAGACGGTGTCTGGTGAGTACGATGTTCGTGCCGCCAAGCTTCGTTGTCGTGGCCAACTGCTCGCGAAGCATCTTGGTTCCAGCGGTCTTGCGTACGGCCTAGACACGTTCTAGAATTCGATTTGGGTGGGGGTCATGTCGGCCTCCACCCTACTTCATAGCCATAGCTTCGAAAGAGGGAGGATAACATGGCAATTCATAAAGTAGACGGCGTCGATGGCGTCAATCATTTTCCAAAGAAGTTCGTGACGCTGTATGCGAGTGAGGCCATCACTGCTGGTGATTGGGTAGGCATTGACCTTTCCGATACCACGAATGGTTTGGGCGGTTCTGTCCGTCCGCTCGATTTTGACGACGGACTGTCTGGGACAACTCTACCGCTTGGTGTGGCGATTCAAACCGTTGCTACTGACCTTTCCGTTATGGTTCAAACTGCCGGTAAGTACGAGAACTCCAATGTTGCGGCAACTGTTGCTGCTGGTGACAAGCTTTATGCAACGACAGTAACGGGCCGGGCCGCCGATCAGGCTGCTGCGCTTGCTGATGTGCAGATTGCTATCGTTGCTGGGGATGCGGCAACTACCGACATCGCAGTGGCTGGTTCTCAAACGCAAGATGATATCATTTTTGTCGCGCACATTTCTACAACGGCATCTGTTGCGACAATCGTTGATATTACCTCTGAAGCAAGTTTCACCACTGATGGTCAAATGCAGTTGTCTACAACTGGCACCGGCAGTGATTCACTGATGGTGTTCTGGCAGCGCCAAGCGACCTGTGTTGGTGTGGCTCTTGAGGCAGCCTCTGGTGCCGGCGCTACCACTGATGTCATGATCGTCAATCAGGGCTTCTTCTAGGCCATTTTCGCTACCGGGCCCTGAGCCCATTACCGGCGGCTGGGGTACAATGTCTCCAGTCGCCGGTTCTCTTTTTAGGGGTGCGAAATGAATCTTCGAGATCTTACGCAGGAAGTCAACTCAGCCCTCGACTACAATCCCGATTTGGCAGCCTACAAGGACCAAGTTGCGCGAGTCGTCAACCGGCACTACCTGCAGATCTCAAGCCAGTACCCGTGGCTGTTCATGCAGAAGCTCTACAGGATGACTCTTCGGTCCGATATCGTCAGCAAGACAACGACCGAGAGTGATGAAAGCATAACGAACAACAACGTTATTCAAGTTGGACGAGATGATACCTACGATAGTCATTATGAACTTCGTTTCGTAGGCAATGAGGAGGCATATCCTACGCTTGAGATGTTGGGAAACTACCTAGTCATCAACGATACTTCAGTAAACCAAACCTACCAGTCTCCAGCTCACGGAGCGTATGGTACTGAATACATGATTACCGGCATTTACACCGATTCCGGTAATGCTCTTTTCAGTGGTCACGCATTAAAGAAGGGAGTTGACGAAAAGGAATGGCCTGACGCATTAAGAAGTGCGGTCAACGACGGCGCGATTATCGTAGATCGTCCAGTAATGGACCCGAGCACTGGGTCGGGCGGCACCCTTATTGAAAAGAAATACTTTACCGATTGGACTATTGAATTTCGACGATATTGGCTGCCAGGCGATTGCGTGGAAGTGCTTGGCATTATGGACCGGGGGTTGACCACTCCGGTTCATTCTGAGTCGTCTGACACTCTTAGTACAACCCAAAAGACCGCTCCAAAGACCGGTAGAATCATGTTCCTTGATAGCCTCAAGGAAGAGTACCTGTTTCTCGATCGAGACAATAGCGGTGACCCGGTCATCGCAATGGAAGGGGAGCCCTACTTCCTTGAGCCACCGCCTGCCGCACCGATTGTATCAACGATGAATTATACTGCCGCCTCTGGTGTCGGGGGATCCGACCTGGCCGACCGCATTGCCCTTGAGGGACGTGGGACCTATGAATACTGCTATACATTCGTGTATGCAGGCGTTGAATCCCCACCGTCTCCAGTGGTATCGATTACCCATGATGAGGCCAGTGAGGTAGCGTGTAAGATCTATGGAATCATAGATGCTTCTGGACTCACTGAAGTTAGCAACTCGTTGACTTCAATGACAACGAGCATGATCAAGCGCATGTATCGCAGGAAGGTCGGTACTCGTGTATCTCCAAGGCACCAGGGATTTGAGCGGTGGCATCACATTGGCGATCTATTTGACGATGATGGCTCAAGCATAGATGGAACCACAGATTCAAATGGTGGCTATGTAATTGATTCTGGTAGGAAGACCGCTACTTCTGATTCAGAAGAACCTACTGTGAATGATATTCCAAAGGTACTTGGGTGGCCTGATAATAGATCAACTAATCTAAAGTATTGGACGTACCACGACGGCGAATTGCACAAGCTCAAGGTGCTAGACGAGTCTGGTCCACGGCAGTCGATTCGCGTGTATCGGCCTCCAAGTCAGGACATGGATGTAGAGATTCGGTACGTCTCTCGTCCCAAGAGGTTGGTGGCTGACGCTGACACACCCGTCTGGCCCACTCAGTATCACCACGTATTGGTCTATAAGTCGCTTGCAGACGTTTGCTTGCAGCACGGCATGACAAAACAATCCCAGCTGTACGATCGAAAGGCTGAAGACCTGCTCGACAGGATGAAGCAGAAGTACTTGGCTCGAGCAAACCGGAAGTACATACGCCGAGGATTTGATCGTGTAGTGTTTGCAGGCGAGCGTTGGGGCACACCGTCTAAAATCTAGAGGAAGGCATGAACACTCAGACATTTCAAGTCTTTCAGCTTCGTGGTATGGACGAGCGTTGGCTATCAGAGGCCAACGATGCTCTTTACATCCAAGACATGACTTGGGTGTCGAACGACGCCTGGAGAACGTCTGGCGGGTGGCACCCATACTTTCGGCAATCGCCGTACTATTCGGTCAAATACAGTGTAACTACAACTGAAGTGGAGAACCCAGACTCACCCGATGACATTAACGAGAATGCTGGAGGGATTGCCGACAGAGGTCCGGCGGAACCGCCGATTGAGCCTGATACTGTAACTACGACAACGATTCATGAAGTCACAAGCATTGGGTATCCGCTAGTTAGAAGTCTTCACTGGTTTGCGCAGCACAACGGAGCTCGTCAGTTCCTTGTTTACGAACAGCAGGCCTTTGACGATACGAACGAAAAGGTTGACGAAGACCATCTTGAACTTCGGTACTTTGACGGGTCTAGAAACGCTGTTGAATACAGTTCAGTATACGACTACGAGGCGAGTCGTTTGATGGTGGAATTCAAACGTTCTCGTGACAACACAATTGGTAACGCGGATATTGGTAAGGGTCTCAACGCAATTTCCAATCGAGACGACCCAGGCCTTGCCGTTCGCACTCAATCGCAGGCTTGGGGAAATCGTATCTATCTGGTGAACGGTCACCAAGGACCGATTGTTTTTAATGGCGAGTACGTTGAAAAGGCTGGATTTGAAAATCCACCGTCACCGCCACAGGCTTCTTCTGGTGAATATCTGGATACCTCAACCTTTTGCTTTGCTGTCGGTCATCCGGATGATGATGATTCGCCCCACAAAAAAGGTAAATTTGGCCTTTGGGACGACTACACGTATTGGGGCATGGGCCCGAAAAGCTTCGCTGAGTATGGTGTAGGCAAGTACAGAGAGGCGTGCTTCAGTCTATTCGGAACTGTTACAGAAGCTTTACCTTACGGAGATCCATCAACTTACACTAGTGGATTGGCTGAAGGCTCTCCGTATTGGGCGATCTACGATAAAGAGACTCTCATTAAGACTTCTCTGCACTACAACCAGCAGTTCAATAGAAGGCGAGTTGGGTGGCAGTACAAAATTACGTTTGTGAATGAGCGCGGACAAGAGTCAGAGCCGTCTGAAGCGAGCAATGTCGCTATGTTTCTCAATGGGACTGGTAAATGGAATCAGCACGGCAAGACTTTCATTACAGTTCATCTGCCTCGAGGCCCAGCAGAATGTGTCGCCCGTCGGATCTATCGAACTCGAAACATGTACAACTCAAAAGGGTCCATGGTCTCGAAGGGCCGATCTCGTAGGTTCTACTTCCTGAAAGAGATTCAGGACAATATGACCGAGATCTTTGTCGATGGTCATCCAGATACGTCCCTTGGGAGTCTTCTGTCGGTTAGGCAACTTGGTTCGTTTCCTCCTGGCACACGGTTTTTGGCCAGCTTCAAGAACACGATGTTTGCAGCTGGTGGAACCGACAATACAATCTACTTCTCTACTCCGAACTTCCCAGAGATGTTCCCACCGAGGAACGTCCTTCATGTCGGTGACGACGATGGTGGGCCAATCACAGGTATGCGGGCAACCAAAAACGCCTTGGTTGTGTTCAAGTCTCGCGGCATCTATTTGATCAAAGGAAATCGTGGGAGTTTTTCTGCGCATACCCTCAATAGGGACATCGGGTGTTGGGCGCCGAACAGCATTGCTGAAATACCTGGCCTTGGATTGGTCTTTTTGTCTGAACGACACATCGTCTTGCTTGAAGGAGCTTTAGAGAACACAGGGACCGTTACAGGTATTGTGAAGCTCTCGACAGAGATCCCCAACCAAATGGAGCTCATCAATACATCTGCAGCCATTCGAGCTGTTGGGGTGGTCAACCTAAAAGACAACGAGTATTGGCTGGCTCTGCCGACCCACGGGTCTAGGAAGAACAACTTTCTTTTGGTTTACCATTACAAGGTGGGATCATGGAGCGTTCGAGAGAACTTCCCTATTGGATGTGCGGTTCACTCAAACGATCATCGAGGCTATGTCTTCTTTGGTACTGAAAAGCCAGACACGATGGAATTTGAGCCTGAAACGACCGAGTGGGAATCGGGAACTGGAGGGATAGCGACCGGCTTTGACACTGGAGGGACTGGCAGTCCTTCTTACGGAAGTGAGTGGGCCGACGTGTCGGGTATTGCTGTTTACTCGCGGGGATACCCAGAGAAGGGCTTGCAGTGGAAGGTAGACCCTATCTATAGGACGACAAATCTACCGTTTGGTAGCGTCTACAAGTCCACTCATCCAGCGCATTTGATGGTCTACAGTGTTGGGTATGGCAACAACGATTTGAGCATCAACTACCGAGTTAATCGGTCCCTTTTCGATATCAGGGACTTGAGGCAGCCAGCCGATCAGCAAGACCCAAATGAGCGCTACCCGGTCTATGGTTCAGCTCTATGGGACGACCTGAAGTTGCCCACCTCCGACTATTGGGCAGAGTATCGACCAACAGTCATCCGATACGATGTCAGCACTACTCACAAGGGGCCAGTTAGAGAGGTTGGCATTACATTCGCTACGTCAGAGGACTCCAAGAGCGGCACTAAAATCGAGATCGTTGGATACGATATCGAAGCCAAGGTTGGAGAGCAGAGAAACATCAAACCGCTGAACGAAGCGTTACGACCAGATCGGAGATGAGATGACTTGGAGGAAGCGACCAGAACACGTCATGGATAAGGATATTGTCGAGCCGTCTGAATGGCGGATCAACATGAACGAGTTCGCCTCTGAGCACAATGGGTTTCTCGATAACGATAACATCCACGAGCACAACCTCGGTGCTGAGCAGGTCGCTCGAGACACGTTCACTAAAGTGCTGATAAACCAATCATTTTCTCAGTATGGATATTTGCTATCGCATGAACAATCTGGTTGGACTAATCGCGCTGATTACCTAGTTGTGGAGGATTGGGAAACAAGGTGGCACGGCATTCGTATACACCAATGGAATATTGCTAATGCAAGCATCCTGACTGCTGGTGGTAGCCGGGAGGATTGGACTGTTTGGCGTACGATAGAAGAGGAGACCAGTTCACCAATCCTTGCCAGAAGCACCAAACCAAGTGACGTATACAGTACAGATCTTCCGTATCACGAGTTTACAACAGACACAGATGCACTCATAATCGTGGATTTCCATGGAACCGTTAGTTGGCAGGTTAACTTTGGTAGCCTCAACAGTATTGACGCGTTTTACGAAGATTGGAAGCACGCGGAGACAGGCGGAGCGGCTGATGCTGAATCGGGAAAAATAAAGTTCACGACAAGCGGTGGTGCGTACTTTCGGTCCCCTGGGTACTACTACAAATACCGAGCTGGGTACACTCTTTGCTCAATGTGGCGCATCATGGTTGATGGGATGATCGTTGCCGAGACTGGCCCCCTTGGATCTGAGTACGAGCATCATCCAATTTACCTGTGCGGAGCTATACCAGTATCAAGCGGTCTACACCGAGTTGAAGTGCAAGCTCAACTCGTTTGGTATTCGCCTGGTACTGATAAGACCATACAATCTACAGCTGGCGATTATCTCTACGAGTATACTGATGATGATGATGTAGATGTAGAAATTAGACTACGACACGATTGCGAGCTCCGTCATCCTAATCTCATTGCTCAAATCAGGAGTAGGTAAATGTCTCACTCAGACGGGATTGTAGACATCACGGATATCCGTGAAGGGGATGTCCTTAAAAAAGAGGATCTAAACGACACAAAAGATTCTTGGGAAGGAGTGGAGAACGAGGTTGGCGAGGACAATATCCGAGAAGAGGGCTTAGACCGTCGAGCATTTGTCTCTAATGCAACTTGGTCTGACAGTTTGGACTCATCTTCTCGTTGTTACTATAGCGGCCTAACAACCTCCGGGGTTCCCGGTGATTCTTGGGATGGCATGGATTTTGGCACCAGTGGGAGCGACGACATAGTGATGGGCGGGATGAATGAGGTCTGGCCAGAGATTGCTTTCGATTGGGACCCGCAAGTACATACTTACGTGATTATCCGTGCGAGTTTTTGGTTTACGATCGATATCGGCCTGATGGGTGCTACGCAACGCGATAACCATGAGGATGAAGATACCTTTGACTCTGATCGTGATAATCAAGACTTTAGATTTGGTATTTATATCTCCCCACCTGGTGGTACATTTGGTGATCTAGACTACTCTGTTCGGCGTATCGATAACCCAAACGGCGGTATTTTTTGTCCGGTACAGGTTGGGTTGAACAAGTCGTATTCTTCTGATTCAACCGGCACGTTTAATCATATCCGGCACAGTTTCGATAGGCGAAGCGCTATTGCTACAACTGTGTCCATGGTTGTCGGTGGCCAATCAATGGAATCGGATTCCGCCGTAGATTTGAACGATAACCTCTATGCGCTTGATCTTAGAGAGCCTGGTCTTGTTCAGGCACGGTTAGCCTGGAGGAGCCATCAAAGCAGAACTTCCTGCAGCCACGACGAAGATTTTTCTGGTTTTAGTGGACAGATAGTTGATGCAAAGTATGGCCGACTACAGTTTTTTGCACAAGTTTTCAGGAGGTAGAAATGGCCTATCGCTGGACTGGCATTAGTGAGGGAACTGCCACTGTAGAAGCAGACGATTTGATGGAGGGGATTGCTAGGTCAGAATTGTTTGTCAACCAAGGGATTGGCGCTGCTTCTTATAGAGATTCAGACACGGTGTTGACCGACGAAAGTAGACCCAACCATGAAACCGATGGATTCATTGTAAAACGGCACATCTTCAAGCCTGACTTTTATGCTGCACCTGCCCCTCGAATGGAGGCCGTCAGTTCACAGGTTCACTGGAGAACGACTGGTCATAGCCATCCAGAGGGCGTCATTTTCACACCAACCAATTCGGGTGAAGGCTACGTTACAATTCCTGGGACTGCCACTCGATTGAAGATGCGCGACCATGGTCGTGCACATTTCCTCTGCACTTTTTATTGCTTTGAGTTTGGTGGTTTAGCACTTCCAAAGGGTGTAGGTGGAGATAACGATAGCGCCTATTTCAAACTTAACGATCAAGTTGGCGGTGAAATCCGTCGTGCAGGCACAGTTGCTTTATCAATCCATGGAAAAGACGGCTTTAAGTCTGCCTACCTGAATTCTACTAGGCGGGACATTTACACGAGTACGCTCTTCCCGCGTGGCAGTGACATCTTGACTTCGGCAACCAAAGCAAATTCTGGTCTCCAGGCCTACGGGTTCTGCCTTTTGAATATGCTGGGTCGGCATCAGCACAGCATCATGTATACGACCAGTTTCGAGCCTGGGATATACGATATCGGATTGTCGTTTAGTTCAAGGGCTTTTTCTGAAGTCAGCGGATACGCCGATGTCATTATAAATGGCGAACTTGATGTCGGTGGCGTAGTTCGAAAAAACAAGACCGTATTCTTCATGGCCCGAAACATGGTCTGTGACGTTGTCTACGACCAGAGAGCTGAAGCCTCTGAAGAGTTGGATGCGTGGAGAACTCTAAACAGCATGGACCCACAAGACATTTGAGAGTTGAATGGAAGGTGATCGTATAGACACGGGTAAGCTTCAACAGGTCGACGTTGACACGTCAGACACTGCGGATGAGCGTGCTTTGATTGATTCCTTCCAGCAGATGGATATTGAGCCTGTTGTCTCGGTTTTCGAACGGCTCGAGAGCCAAGTCATCCCAACGAGTACTGCAGATGACCAGAGATTGGCGTCCGATCTTGATAGAGCAGCGTTGTACAAGCGGCAGTTTGATGCAGTTGAAGATCTTCCGCCTGGATTGCTCATGGCGGTCGCAACCGTAGAGTCCAGTGGGGATCCTGCCGCTATCGGTCCAAAGACGCGACACGGTCAAGCGAAGGGCATGATGCAACTCATGGAGAAAACTGCCCGGTCTCTTGGGATGACGGTCGATGAAGACATCGATGAGCGATTTGACCCGGTAAAGTCCATCAATGCAGCTGGTCAAATGCTTCGTGAAGCTCTTCAACGGTCTGGTGGAGATATCGACCAAGCGCTCATGCAGTACAACTGGGGTTCTGGGAGATGGGCGTCTTGGCTGAACGAAGAACCAGGATTCGAAGTCATGCCAGACGAGACTCGTCGATACCTTGGTAGGGTTAGGTCCGTCATGGCTCAACTTGCTCAACTTTGAGGAGAATGGCGGTGAAATCGATTCGCGCGCAGTATTCGGAAATGCGATAATCTACAGGCAAGAAATTTGGAGTTGATCGATGGGCTACACTCAGGAAGTAGAAGCCGCTAAACGGTCTGGATACGCATCCGGTCGCGAATACGGGCGACAAAAGAGCGCTGCAACAGGCAAAACGGCAGGTACGCTTGGCGGTGCAGCGGCTGGTGCTGCGATTGGGACAGCAGCCCTCCCTGGTGTAGGAACTCTTCTTGGCGCTGGTATTGGCGCCATGGTTGGCGGTGCTGGTGGTGGGCTGTTCGGCGGTCTTTTTGGCGGTAAGAAGGAGGCGGCGGCAGCCCGTAGAAAGGCTGGTGCTCGTGCTAAGCGCCAAATTCGGCGACGGTGGAAGGGCAAGAAGACGCGCGCAGCATCAGCGGATGCCCAGGCGCGTGCAGCTCAGGCGCGTGCAGATGATGCGGCGATTGCTCGAGCAGAGCGTGGAGTGTCGCCTGGTACTCAGGAATTAATCGGTGCAATGGATGTTAGGACCGACATAGGTGGAGGCAAATTCAACACCTGGGAACAATCTACGTTTGGGTAGGAGCGCAGCATGTCGGAAGAGAACAAGGCACCCGGTACCGATTCGGCAGAAGAATCCGAAGAGACGAAATCTTGGGTTCGATACGCAGACTGGCTTGCCAAAGAAGCGCATGGCGAAGCTTTTCGGACATCTCCAGGCTTGGGATATAGAGAATACGGGATGACGACAGCGCCCGTGCGCAGGAAGCAGTTGGGAATAGCTGCTGGCATTGCAGGGGCTGGTACTGCAGCTGAGTACGGGATCAAGGCTTCAGCGATGTTTGACCCTGCACTTGCATACGCGCGAAGGGAACTTGCAGAAGCGGAGGCCAGAGAAAAAGAGGCTGCGTCCAGGATGACCTATGAGGAAAAAGAGGCAATTCGGCGTGGAGCCATTGCGCGAGCTGAGACGGAAGTTGCTGAGACGAAGAGTGACATAGGCGCCTTGATGGCTTCTACAGGTGATGCCACGGTCACGGACATCTTGGCAGCACGCGAAGCAGGCGTTGATACCTTGGCAACAGCGGGATTAGAGGCTGAGTCGCTAATCGCGCAGAAAGACTTGGCCATACAAAAGGCGCATGAACAACAGGCCGTTAAAGCGGAACAACGCGCAGACGAGATGCAGCAAACCTTATTTGAGGCCCGTCAGGAAGGGCGCGATAATTTGGCTAATCTCTTCGGCGAGATGACTAAAATTTCGCTTGAATACGCAGAAAATGCACCGGCTGCTGACGTTAGACCTGCGGTCAATCAACTGCGTGACGCTGGAATGCCGATGGGCGAAATTCAAAAACTCCACAAAAAGGCAGTGGATTTTGGATTTTATCCAGGCAGTCGGGTCTATCACAACTTTATGATGAAGTATTATGAGCCGCCAAAAACGGGTACATCGGCTGCTTCGGCTGCTCCGACTGCCCCGGCTGCTTCGGCTGCGCCGACTGCGCCGGCTGCCACTGGGGGACCACCCCCT
>NZER01000312.1 GCA_002690445.1 Candidatus Pacearchaeota archaeon | reverse complement strand
ATAGGGTCAAGCATCTTAGCTAAGTCCCAAGCCTGAATAGGAGTCCACTCTTTACCTACCATTGAGAGTATCCTATCTTGTGGGTCATCTTCAGTCTGTTCACGGACAACACCATAATATCCAGACTCAATGAACTGCCCATCTTCTAGTTGAATGAAAGCAGGAAGTTTTCTAACTGGGAAACCAATCTTAGAAATTCGCATAGCTTCAGTAGCTGTCATATCTTTATCCATAACAGTACCTACTCTATGCCATGCAGGAGTCCTGCGACCAAAGAACCTGTCACCAAATATGTTAGCTGCCATCTTATCTTTTCTCCTTCTTAATCAAACTTATGTATATATTCAAACCCTTGTTCGACTCTTAATATGTATGCTTTCAGCATCTTAAAGATACCTATAGACATACCTAGTGCATCACTAATTTGCTGTTGACAGTCAGGGCAGGATACCCTAGCATCTCTGCACTCACTGTGGAGAATGAAACCATTTACTTTACGTAAACCTTCTAAGAATTCATTAGAGGGATGTAATATTAAACGGAAACATACAGTCTGAATGTGCTACCCAACCATGACTACTTTCTATAGTACCTAGTAAAGGTATCACTGTATCAGGGATTGATACATGGGTAGCTGCTAGTTTATTACAAACTAGACATCTATTCATATGACTGTCACCTCCTGTTGAAGCGGTTGGTTTTGGTCGAACCGTAAAACGATTATATCACAACCGCCGTTAAAATTCGTCGTCGTGGCTGGGAGCCACTATCGTTTGAGGGTCTTTAACCATAGGAGTAAAACCATCTAACACATCTTCTAACTGTCGGCCTAAGGTATACTCAGTACCATATAGTGCTCTATAGATTTTACGCTTCAGATTATATCCTACTTGTTCATCACCTATCTTAACGTAGCTCTGAGCAAGTTCTCGTAAACAATAAAGGTCACCCTCATTAACTTCAATTACATGTCCTCGTCCTTCGTTCTCAGCATCTAACGTAGACAAGACTGCTATAGCAATCTTCTCTATTAAATCTACTGGCGCAGGCACACAAATAGTTGATGCCATTGGACGCATAGTAGCAAACACTACTAGTCCCTCTGTCGTATCTAACATCATAGTTAAACTATCATCTAGATATAATGCTTCATTACGAGTGAGGGATAAGAACTTAGTTGGTATTGCTGTCGAGGGATAATCCTCGTCATGAGGTTGAGCTGTCATTTGATAATATCCTCCTAGATGTGCATCGACTACATTCAATACAAACCTTGTCTCTGACCAGAACCAAGGTGCAAAATTTATGTCCAACAACAAGACAAATAAAAAATATAAATTTTTTCATTTTAATTGTTTAACATATCCGTAAGGTCATCAGCTAACTTAGTTAAATTCTTACGGAACTGAGCATCTCTTTTCTTTTGGTCTGAATCTTTACCTTGTCCCTTCTCACTATATTGAGAATCTATACGCCGAGCTGTTGTTTTCTTTGACCTCTTTCTATCTCTATTTAACCATTTGCTCATGAGGAAGTTTCTGCATTGACATTATTACGATGCCAATCAACTAGGCAGTACCCACATATGGGGCCACTATTATAATCAGGATTATCTTCAACTGCAATAACTAATGGACTCTTAGTAATAAAGTTATGACCCCGTGGACATCGGTACTCTTGACCTTCTTTTTCTATAGGATAATAAGATGGCGATTGTAGCAGATGGTCTGAGTCATCCTCATAAGAATGAAACCAATCACCATCACTTTTTCTTACCATTTTAAAAACTTCTTTACCCATCATCGCTATCCTCCATAACCCCTTGCGAATCTAATATGATGCTACGCAGAGCATCCTTACGACGAGACTCTCTTCGACCTAATGCTGTATAATAATCATCATTCTTATCATACAAGAATTGTAATTCTTGATGAGCAAAGAATTCATATAACCTATCGGGGTGTGTGCTGAACCCCATCCACGTTTGTACATCAAGACCAAAGCCTAGCTGAGTTACTGTTACCCTACTGGTCAGACCTAGCAAATGTCCTTCGGCACCGTGGAATAATCCTCCACCAGAGTTACCAAATATACTAGAAGCATTCTGCATGAGGTATGCTTTCTGGTCAATTACTTCTCTAAGATATGTAATAGTACCAGGGTTAGGGAAGGGGTCATGTAACAATGAACACCCGCTTACCCATACAGGGTCAAACAATTTTAAGTCTTGGATTTCATCCTGAGGAATAACAGAAGCTACGTGTGCTAGGGGTCTGGTATTACTATTAAGTTTAACTGCTGCTAAATCATGATGCTTATCGTATGCTATAATTTGCCCCGTAGTTGAATTAGCCGAAACAACTTTACTACCATCGTAGTCAAAAACTTCAATAACAACTTCATCAAGAACATCACGTTTAACCTCACGTTTAAGAATAGCGTCCCATTCATCCCTAATCTTAATCGCTCCATCAATAACATGTTGACATGTCAAAAGAATATTAATGAACTTACCATCATCCTTAGGGTCTGGTTCACTATATACTAAGACGCCACTACCACCTGCTTGACCAGCCCTTACTCGTACTACAGGATATAGTATTTTATCATGCAATAAATCAGAATCCATATCTCCTCCTTACTTAGCGACGAATATCGTAAAGAAAATCTCTTTACTTATATCACTATATATTATACTCTTTTTGGTATATATCTCTATAAAGTTACGCAGAACAAACAAGAGCTATAAAACCTATCACTAATATAAACCTAAAGAATTTTGAACTTTCTTCTATGACCATCTATCACCTCACTCTATTTATTATTGTCTTAGATTTGGGATGCATCTTTAATCTAGCCTCCTCTATATCAAGGTTAGGATACCAGTGCCTATCTTTACGCCAAGTATCTGGGGATACATTTTTTAAACTTTGTATATATTCTTTACCATGAGGTGTACCAGGTATCTCACAATGCGCTTTAATGACATGAGCAAACTCATGTCGTAAGACTCTATAGGTTTCAAAATCATTTACTAATATCCATGAGGACACTTCAATAAGATTCTTACCGTAAGTTAATGCAGCCACTAATGAACCACACGACGGAACAACTACCACAGGTGGACATTTGAATTGCTGATTACCATATTGAGTAATGAAACCTCGCACCCTTGGTGACTCTGCCAATGTCTTTATGTATGTATTTAAACTCTCAGTTCTCACTTGGCCCCCCCGCAAAAATTTTGGGCATCTTCTAGTATACCACAAACGTCCAAAAAACAACAACGCCGTGATAGTCATTTGGTCACGGCGCAGTTGCAGATGAGGATCACCCCCTTATTACTTAGGGTCAATATCCAACAGTTTCATACCCAATGCTATTATACCTCCTGCACACATAGATGCAATTTCAACATGGTCTATCCGTAATCCCCATATAGCTATCACCCCCAATGCTAAAATAGCAATAAACATTTGTGGTCTGAACATTATCTACGTCCTAGTCCTCTTCTATTTTGTGGTCTTAGTTAGACTCACAGGGAACACAGACACAATTTTCTTCCCCTTCTGGATACACACATTTACAACACACACATACACATTCTTCCTTACCTTCTTCATATACACAGACACATTTACCATCTTCAAACGTTTGTTTCATTATATCCTCCTATCCTTTCTTTAAAATTTTATACTTTATTTAAATCTTCCTGCCTGAATAGTCTTACCCTGCTTAGCACAGGGAGTACACATTGTACCAGCCTTAACAGTCTTAGCATGTTGTTTTCGATTACAGCCTGGGCAGCGTACCCAACTCTTCCTCATATGTCCCCACCCTCATTAAAATAATGTGCCCACTGAGCTTCAGACATATTCGGTAAGCCCCCTTTAGAAAGCGTTATACATTTCATCTTACATCCACATACTAATCCCATGCATACTCCAATGCATACTATTGCTGATACGATAACCTCCATGATTTCTATTCACCTCCTTTATTCTTATTTACACAGTCATCACAACAAGTACAAGTACAATCACACCCATCGGCACATTCACAAAGACCTTTTAGTTCTTGGGCATGGTCATTACAAAAACATCTGTTTGGATGACACTTCTCGCAATCACATGCCATGCAATCACATGCCATGCAATCACATTCTCTGTTCTCCCCAAAGGAAGATTGGTCGCAAGTACATTCTTCACATGTACAATCAGGGTCTTTAGGCCATAGTTTTATCTGCGTCATACTCTCACCTCCTTATCTTATTATACCCAAAAGAAAGGGGTAGCCGAAAAGCTACCCCCCATTATAACATAACCGTGCCAAAAATTTATTAGCTTTGGGGGCTTTGTCCACAAGTACAGGTTTGTTTCTTCATCCATGTGAAGAACTCTTTAGCCACTCGCCCTGCTAAATCTTGAGAATGGAGAGCATCTTCAACATGCGTCTCACCTAAATGCTGCCCACCTTCATTCACTGTCCAAGGGGGCTTAACATGCATAGGACATCCCCAATCATTAGTCTCTGTTTCATATACAGGGACATACCGTGCAGCCTCAGGTGGAACCTCTGAAGGGAATCCGTATTCCCTTAAGAGTTGATGATGTTCAACTTCCCTTCCACCCTGATTATTTAGTGTAGCCATAGAATGGTCACCAGCCATAGGGTCTGGTTCCCCAGGTCTTTTATATCTATCCTCTTTATGAATTCCAAAGGCTTTGTACAGGTCAGGCGTACTCTTCTGTTTTTTGGGACGAGCATGGTCGTCAGCTTTATGCATATCCATACGTTCTATTTCCTCTTTATATTCATCAGGATTTCTGCGCCAGCCTGGAAACTTCAAGTCTAGCTCAGATGGGCCATTCATATTAGTATCCCCTAAGTCTACAGTATACGATACTTTCTCTAGCCAGTTAGAAAAAGATTTTGAAAAGTCTATCGTGCCATCTTCACTCAGTACCATAATCTCTCTGACATTATTTTCATTTTCTAATACAGGAGAATCATCTATCGGTGCAAAGACTGAACACCAATCACCTGGCATAATCATTCCATTCACTACATCACAGTCACTCATACCAGGATTATAATATTTACAAGTACCACACATAATCCCAGCATTCTTTTCTGGTTCCGAAGCATCCCTATACTGTACTTGTTCCTTACCAAGCTTCCCAGTTTGGGAACCTGTTTGCATATCTAGTTCTCCCTCTTTCTGTATGAGACAACTACCATCAATACAGGTGCCACTAGATTCCAGAAACATTCCTTTCAGTACATCGAAGTTGGCTCCTTGGTTTACTCCTTTTTCACAGACAGTAACTTCAGCCAATTCCAAATCATCTACTTGCATGTAGGGAGTCAATCCTTTCTGCATGTTCTGTACCTTAGTCGCAGACCCTGCAATGGAATAACTCTTAAGCTTTCCCTCATTGATTTGTTCGATGACTCGTTTAGCTATACGGGTATCATCACGGACTTCTGTAATAAAGAACAAACCCTGGTCGCCTACACCAGACTTAAATATCTGTCCACCTTTAGAGATATACGCAGGCAAAGCCCAGCCAACCTGAACATCTGAATGAAGTACCATAGCATTTCTTGTACGGAAATTACTCATGTACTTATCGAAGGCTTTAGTTAAAGCATTAGTAGTAATCAGATGCCCTTCCCTATCAATCATTTCAACAGATGCAGGGCCACCTACTACTACAGGGTCATTCTCTATACGAGCAGCAGCCTGCATAAAATCTTCATTATCAGGAAAGGCTCTAGACAACGTAAGAACTTCAGCACTAGATGCAATACCCGCTTTAAATAATCTCAGATATTCATCCAAGGCATGAGAGATATCTTGGAGAGTAGTAGTTCCCACCTGTTTTTCTAACAAGGCAAGAATACCTGAAGACTCTACTAAGCTATCTAGTTGAGGCTTCCATGATTGTGGTGTTGGAATCATCCCAAAGACTGGGAGGGTTACCCCTGATGTATTCCCCATACTACTCCATGTATGGCTGGTGTACCAGATGCTGCTACCGCAGATATTCTAGTTCTAAAATCGACAGGCCATACCGTTTCAAAAACTTCACCCGCCGCAATCTGGAAACCAGTAGTTGCTGAAGCTGTCTGGTCAAAGGCTACATATACAGCAATTGACCCGTGGTCATTCTTTATTCGTAGCCCCCGCATTACAGACATTCCTGCTCGACGTTTAGACTCAGAAGCATTAGCGGTTCCCGTCCATTCATAATTGACACCTTGTGCGCCATCCACATAATCAGGAATCGTACTATCTTGTCTAACTTCCACATGCATTTTATCTACATAAAAATCTATATTGTGTTGAGCAACAGAAAGAATCGCTACTCTATAAGTAGCAGGAGGTCGGCCTACCAAACATTGTGCCGATATTTTCAGGAAGCCTGCGGTTAAACTATGTGTAGCACTGGTAGCTAATTCTACCCCACTACTATCTTGTAGTACAAGTCTAACATTTCCCGATGCGGATGCTCCCCTAACTTCTGCACTCGCTACTAAATAAGACCCTTCAGGATGACCTACTAGATTAGGAGTAGTATAATAAAACCCTTCACCAGCAGCAGAGTTAGCAGGGTTAACTAAAAGGGAGTATGTTCCAGTAGCAGCTTGAGCACTACTTTGAGCAATGGCTGCTCCAGATGCAGTAAACTCTGTCAAAGCATTTAATTCAATAGATGGATTCCTCACTAAATTAACAGAAGGAATACCTCTATCTACAGTAAATACATCGGCAGCAGTAGTGGAAAGGGTAGCGGTAATCGGGGCATACTTTGTAAAAGCATGAACACTGGTTCTAGTACTAGGGTCTACTTCCCAAGATGCCCATTCGTTGGCTCGTTCATTTGCCATATTTATTTATCTCCTGAAAGAAACCATTTAAAGAGTGCCGTCAAACCTCCCATGATAGCGATGGTATGTATAAACAATAACCCCACTCCCAGGTAGGCTGATTTCATTCCTGTTAATTTACTTTTCCATTCATATAACTCATCTAAATTAGTATCTAACGATTCCAACTTAGAACACATTTTCTCATTCAACTTGGTTTGGCTTTCAATATAACTATCCAGCCTTTCCATGTATACGGCTAACTTAATGTCTAACGCTTCCTGAGTATCAACAGTAGCCATAGGGTTAGACCTCCGTATTTAAATGGAAGAGGGGATGGGAGCCTTTCGACTCCCATCCCTTCAAATTAATTAGGAATTCAGGTCAGCTATTTTAGCCTGAACCCACATATTTTTACAGCGCATTTCACCCATCGTGTACAACAGGCCACGAACTATCAACTGGTTCGCAGCGAAGTAGTCCCGATTCTCAATATATTGAGTGGGTTGAGCAACAGCTGTTTCCATATAATCGGTATCCAACACATAAATGTTAGTACCAAGAACGGCATCAGCAGTCGATACAGACTTAGGCACATCTGCATCAGGCAGGATTGGGATACCTAGATAGGTAGCCAGAATCAATCCAGTACGAGTACCAGGGAAGGTACGCTCAGAGCCTACGCCTACCTGATATTCTTCCTGACCCATATACCGTTGGTTGGTATTCAACAAACGCTCTAGTTTGAAATACTGATCGTGTCCCATGAGGATGAGCTTTGGCTCACCACCATTTTCCCGAACCTTCTGGATAGCAGTATCAAGAAGAGTGAGGGAGAGTTCACGGCCTGTACCACCGTTATAAGAAACGGAAGCACCAGCATTCCAACCACCAGCTACCCGACCACCGAAGGTAAGGTCGTAAGCTCTTACACCACCATTAGCGGTGAAGTCAGCATGGTCAGCAGCTAGGTTACCGAAAGACATTCCATCTTCAGCAACAATGTCATCAATGCTGGTTATACCAGCACGGGCATGAATTGCTATACCATCGCCATCAGCAGGAGTAGCATTGAATGCAGCCGAAACAGTAACTACACCAGTAGTGGTGTTAACAGCGGAAACGACACGGGTATTAGTATCCCAATCGTCAGCACTGATATCATAGTGAACAACCGTATCACCAATCTTAAAATGTTTAGCGATAGCAGCTGGCACTGTGAACGAAGTGGAAGCACCAGCGGAAACTATATAAGCAGCCCCCGCAAGCATTTCCTCATTGATTTCTTTTACATGGTCAAGTTGAGCATGTTCGTTCTCCATTGCGAGAACATCTCCGATACCACCTTCCATCTGCGCCGTGAAGACGGACTTCACGGAAGCACCGAAGGTCGTAGCAACTATACGAGGCAAGCTCGATATAGTCTCAATATTGGAGACATCCACTTCGGGGAGGGCACCTGTCTCAGACACAGGCAGGGAACGATTAGTTCCCCTGTCACTCCTGACACGCCAACCAGCCGTGTTACCCCAGACTACTCTGGGGATTGCATTGAAGAACCTGGTCTGGTTGTTCAATGCCTGCCAAACTTTACGACCATAGGTCGTATTAAAAATGCCCGTCGCTGTGTCTACAGTGAAGACACCCTTCTGCAAATAGTCAGGCCCGAAGACCGACTGATACATTCCACGTTGCGACTGAGCTAGATATTCTGCAAGTGATGGATTAGCCATAATTCTTTCTCCTTATTTTAGCCTAGCAACTCACGGGGAATCCCCTCAGTTTCACCAGCCTGAATACGGGCTGAAAGTTCCCGCAATTCTTTGTAAGATAGGTTAACCAATTGGTCAACTGTATCCCCTTCAGTCTGCTGTTTAACAATAGGAGTCGTACCGTCAGTACCTAGGTCATATTGAATCTGTTTGGGAGCTTGCAGTCCAGTCTCTTCACGGAAACCCATCTTCCGCAAACGTTCTTCAGATTCAGTTTGAACCTGTTTCTGGATGTTGCCCTCAACGTTTTGTAGTTGCAATTGGAGGTCATTCAACTGCTTGGTCAATTCCTCTACAGACTTATATCCATGTCCTTGCTCAACTTCTTCATCTTCCTCAGCGGGATGTTCCTTCTCGTCCTCGTCATCCTCATCGCCTTCCTTAGCTATTTGCATCGCTTGAATAGTCGCTTGTACATCTTCAATCTTACGGGTGGGATCTACCTGTTTGGCAGAATCATCCGCAGCTGTTCCTGCTGCTATCTTAGCACCAGAACGTACTTTAGTCCCGTCTACATCTAGACCATTATCGGACTTAAGCATATCAAAAACTTCCGTAGCGATAGACTTAACCAATTCTGCTTTTTCAATATCGGCAGCACTCCGTTCCTCAGCTTGATACTCATCTTCTTCTGCCTTAGACAAACGTTCATCCATCTTACGGAGAACATCAGCGACGGCAGCGAGGGCTAAATTACTGCCCTCCATTTGTTTCTCAATCCGTCCCAAAATCTCGTCAGCCATATTGGTTCCTCCTTTATCATACACCATAATATTAATAAAGGTTGGTCTAAGCCACCGCCGACCTTCATTATAGAAACGCCTAAGTTATTATACTACAAATACAGAAAAAACCTTATTAAATTCTAATTTAATCAGAAAGATCTAGAGGTTTTCCTGCATTTAGCTTGAGTATATCATTACGAAAATCATATAAAGGTACTTGTACAAGCTTCTTAAACTTCTCACATTGAGTACCTTCAGGCATAGATGCCTCGATAAGGTCTAATACTTTACCAACCATACGGGAATGTCTGGCTAGTATATATTCTTGGTCTGCTGTAACATTTAATTTTTCAGTCATAATACTCCTCTTATTCTACGCAAGACTTGTCACTTCAATCGTATCTGGCAATGCTCCTTTTAACTGACCGCTCCCAGAGAATACTTGTTTAAAAGCATCTGCCATACTTTGTGCAATAAACCCATATCCCATACGCCCTTGGTTTTGCAAAACTCTCCACGGGCCTTGAGGAGTTCCTATTAAACGTGCAAGTTTCTGAGGGCGCATATAATTTGTATAAGTACGGGTGACCCATCTTAAAGTTCCCTTATATCTTTGTCTATGAGAACGTGTCCATTTATCTGATACAGGAGCAGGCATCCCTTGGTCAACTAACTGTGCATAGTCAGGGCCATATAAAGTATAGGTTAAGGTTCCTGTCTTACGTAGAAATAAACTACTTTTAAGATTACCTGATACAGAAGGTGTGTTCTGTTGCAGGCTTTGTTCCAAAGCCCTAACTACTATCTCCAATGTAGGTCGAGCAATCTGTCTTTCTATTTCTTGTGTAAGATTTCCCATAATTTATTATACCTTCATTTATGTATTTCTATGTATCCATACGGATGGAAGTGAATCTATAAATCTATTTGATGACCCATCATAACGATTTAGATATACTATTTCCTTTCCAATGTACCCATATTTTGGATGCCAATATGTAACTAATTGTTTAGGTTTACTAATAACCGACAATTGATTTAAAGCATATTCATCGCCACCTTTCATACATCCACATATATGAGCCTCGCCTGTACCTATATCAAACTCATCTACTCTATGATAGTGACCCATAAAAGCAGAGTCAAAGAAAGTAGCATCATTAAAATCTGCATCTTCATCTTGATTGAATGATACTTCCTCCTCCAGTCCTGTTCTATATTGTAATACTGTTCTCATATTTGTAAGAGTTCTAAGTACATCTCCTGTGGCAGCTTTACCTTTCAGTGAATCACCATGCATAATTAAAATATTCCTGTTACAAACAGAGAATACATGGAAGAATGATTTTGGAATTTCAAACTCTATATTTGATTGTTCTCTACAAAATGCTGCTACCCATTGATACAGCATATAGTCCCAGTTAACATACTTATCTTTAGCAGGAGGCTTCTGTGTCATTCGTCCATGATTACCTACAACACATGGCACTCGTATTGTTTCAAAGTGTGGAGCCATAAACATTAATGCTTGAGCAATTAAGTTCGCTCCCCGAATCATTTGCCCCATTGTATTATCTTGATTAGTTTCCCGTAATTCCTGATGAATATCACCACTAACCATATCACCTAATAGGGGTATGACTAGTTCAGGTATCTCTGCGAAACTTCTACGATACTCTACTAAGTCTAATATCTGTGATGCCCATCCATATAATCTAGCATTGAAGATGTCAATCGTATAAGCATTCAAGCTACTCATTTGATTGTAATCTACATTGTCTCCGATATGTGTATCCGCTAAAGGGGCCACTACACTCTGTGGTTCTGTACCTCGCTTCCCTTGAGGCTGTGGAACCTTAACTAAGTCTTGTTCTTTGAAAGGTTCTGTCACTTCATAGAGAAGTTCTATCAAAGACTCATGATTATTAATTTCCTCTGCTGCTTGTTCATAGAGTTTCTTATAATGCGTTGCTTCATTCTTATAAGTATCTACTTGTTTTTCTAAACGACTATCGCCTCCCTCTACGTAATCGCCCTCCTTGTCGTACCAACGTTGAATGGTACTGCGATGTACGGTTATCCCTGTTGTTTCTTCCATCCATTCCGCTATCGCTGTCCATGTTTCGCCTTCTTGCCTCTTTCTTATTATCTCTAATTTTGCCTGCTCTGGTATCATAATCTCTCCTTATCGTTAACACTATAACTTTACCGCACATACGGCAACTTAAATCTTCATCTTCATTTAGGTACATAGTACCACTACACTTAGGACAATTCATTATATTATTTATTGGAATTCCAATAACGGTCTTCCATCGCCTCTTCGCATTTTTTAATGAATAGAGTATATTCCTTAGACATAGGATATTCTAACTCAGCATCTTCTTCATTATCATCATTCCTACGTTTAGGAATACGGTCTTTAACACCTGTTCTATGTAACTCATCATCTTGACCAGCGGGGCCATACCCCTCTTGTTTATTAAGACCACTATAATCTATTTGACTTGCACTTCCTCCCATTTGAGCAGCGGGTGGTTCATCGGCATCCCCATGTTTCCGCTTACTTTCTTTATCATACCCCCGTATTTTCTTTTCCATATCGTCTTGATGGGCTAAAGTATAGGAGGCATATTTTTCTTTATCCTGATTATTCTTAGTTCGTTCTACATAGGCAGGGGGGTCTTCCTTATAGAACTGCCCTTCTGGTAGATTATTATGAGCAATAGAATGTTCACTATCATCTCGTTTCTTTTTCCAATCTAATCGTTTAGGGTTGTTCATCCTATTTGCTGATTCAAAATTATCTGAGGGGAAAGCTGACTTCTCTACAAAGTCAGTTAACTCAGTCAGCTCTTTAGAAAATATATGTGGTGTTCCATTATCTAAAAATCTGTCTACCCTAGGAGGGCCAGCAGCATGTTTGCGTTTTTTATTACTACCATACGTAGTAGTATGCACATCTGCGGATGTAAATACAGTACCAGCACCACTATTATCGCTCCCTTCTCCACCCCCATCTTCTTTCCGAAGGCGTTCATTACGAGCAATCTCACCAGCTGATGGAGGTTTCACCCCTTCATCAGAAGCACCTACAGGACTGTTTACCATGTGTTCTACGTATTGTTCATATCCTGAGGAATGAGCAGCCTGTGCTACCTGTTCAGCTTTCTTACGAGAATCGAATGGGCCTTTGCTACCCCAGTACCACTTGTCACCTTTCTTTTTAATAGGCATTAAAAGTTTTCCTCCTCTTCATTATCAGGATTTTGCCGATGATGACCAGTAGGATTATACATAGCATAATCTTTATATCCTGGGTCAAAGGGGCCATGCACACCTGGGTCAGGTTTAGCCTTTTCAACATTAACTACCCCTGTCCCATTTAACTGTGCTACATAATCTATGTTATCTTGAGCAAACCACATCTGCTTTCCATCAGGAGATACTTGTTTTATAAAAGGCATATTAAATCCTTTCTGTATCAAGCTCTGCACCCATGTTTGAGAATCTCCCATCAATGTTAACACATTCTTATTAGCTCTAGCTTCAGCATACTCGTCTATATCTCTTTCTTCATGAGGTAATTTATCTCGCCAATCTGGAGTGCGTCCTCCAGTACGTCCTTTGAACTTACGTTTATGTTTAGGAATAGTTTTTAAAAGCATAGCTTGGAGAGCTTCCATTTCCTCTTCCCCTGGTTCTTCCTCTTCTCCACCTTCTTCAGAAGGCATTTCTCCTCCTGCGCCAAACTGTTCCTGCGGTTCTCCTTGTTCTGCTACCTGGTCTAATTGTTGCTGTTGTTGCTCCAACTGTAGAGCTTGTTGTTCACCCTGCATTCTAGCAGCAGGCACCATCTCACCAGAGATGATAAACTCAGCCTCTTCCATTGGAACTTCTTGGTTTTTAAGAATTACCTCAAAGCCCATGTTAGCATACTGATTCGCAATAGCAATTTTTTGTTGGGCAAACTGAATACGGGTAGCTTCCGCTCGTTCTTCAGGCTGGGGAAGTTCTAGTCGCCAATCAGTCACACCGAAAGCTTCCAAAATTTGAGGGAAGACTTTCTCATGGAATAGTCTTTGGTCACCTTCTACGACACGACTCATAACTACTAGCTGTTGAGTCTGGGTAGACAAGCCACCGAAAGCTTCAGGTGCGCCCTGCCATGCAGGAGTTACACCCCACATAGCAGCAACACGTTCTCGTATCTCTGCTCTAACAGGAAGGTAATCCATCTCCTGTAAGGTATGGAATAGACGTACCATATCTACTCTACCCCTATTGTTCTTAGCAGACACAGCCACCATTGGAACAAAGTTGGGGTCAATACGAGTCTGAGCAGCTATGTTAGCACGTTCTCTACGTAGACTTTCAGGGTCATCAGTAAAGACCATCATCATAGACCCAGGCATCTTCCGTTCAAAGAAGTACCTATAAAGATTTTTATCCATACCAATCAAAGTAAGAACCTTTTCAAAGATGGTTAGAATAGGACTCCAACCATAAGTCTCTGATGGAAAGAACTTAGATAGATGAATAACTTCAGTTTCAAACAGATAAATATGCTGACTACGATGATAGTATTTATACATTACAGGCCATCGTTCAATATGACAATCGGGTTCCTTACATTGCCCTGGAGTATCAGCTATACTTTCTCTATGTAATGGGCATACGAAATGAGCATTCTTAGGCAAGCCTGCCATATCTAAATCGTATTCAACCAAAGCAGGATTTAATCTTCGTATCTCTTTAACCTTAGAACGTACACTTTTTCCATCATCATAAAATTCTTTGACTAAATATAAGAAGCCATCATCTACGACATTTACATCAAAGTGGAATTGTCTTAATACTTCTTCTAAAGACTGTCCAAACACATTACAGTTATCTAGGAAGCCAGTAACTCTTTCTCTTTGTTCTTGGTCAGGGTCTTGACCTATAGCTTTCCATTCAATGCCACGACGAAATACTTCACCCGTAATATGACTTACAGGTGAACGTACTTCTTCTACAGACATCGAGATGGTTTGTATGTCCATCACAAGCTGTTGGCGATAAGCCATCTGGTGACGTACCCACGTATTTACTACGTGGTCTAGACCAAACGAGGGAGAACTGGCAGTATCTCCCGAAGCTTTCATAAGTTCTAATGTGTTAATTTGTGAATTTAACTCAGCCATTTGTTGAGTCATGGCTGGTACTTCAGGTAGATAATCAGATAGTTTCATATTTTTAATCCTTGCTTAGAGTTTGTATATCTGACATAGATGTAAGTTTAAGCAATGTATTCATAGCCATTTCTTTGAGTACAAAGCCTTCACTACGGTCAGGCTGTTGTTTTAAAGTAAATATGTCCTCTTCATATTTTACTAATTTTTCCCGTAAATCCAAAACTTCTGACTCTTTATCGAGGATTTCCCTCTCCATATCAGTCTGTTCAGTAAACGCTGCATTAGCTAGTACCCCTAAACGAGAAGCTTCTTTAACTAAAGCAAGGAAAGCTCCTTCAGTAATTATTGTAACAGCTTCACTATCATCAGGAATCTCCCCGTCAGGGTCTAATGCCCTCAAATCATCATGCCAAGTATCTAATACTCTCCATGTTCCTAATGAATCCTTAGTGGCTACGTATTGATTATTCCTATCTCTTAATGTATTTCCTATCATATTATCTCCTCTAGTGCAGAGGACATATTCCTCTGAACGCACTATTTTCTACTAAACTATTTGACATAATTAAAGCTTGGGCTAGGACTGATACTATTATAACACAAATACCTAACCCAATAACAAGCCCTTTAGCTGATTTCACAAGCACTCCAACCACAATTCTTACAGGAATTGCAACCACTTTCCTGTACAACGAAGGGTGTTTCACAATCACAGCCCACAAGCATGGGAGGCATGTGTCCAGAAGTCAATACTTCTTTCTCTCTACTTCCACTACGATATACAGTTATACCTTTACATCCCATTTCCCATGCCTGTATATAAGCAGCCTGCACATCTTCCCTAGTAGCTCCATTAGCGAAGTTAATAGTCTTAGAAATGCCTGCATCAACTGAATCTTGGAAAGCTGCTTGCATCCGAACATGTTCCATGGGAGATATATCTGGTGCAATCACATACACTTTCTTAGCCCAATCAGGTACATCATCACGGTCTTGTAAAGAACCTCCTCTCGACAAATGTTCCATTAAATCTTCTGAATAAAAACCATATTCTTTTGCCGTACTCTCAAAAAACTTATTAACATAGTACAAAGTCTTTCCTTCTAGAATATTAGACTTTGCCCATACCAAAGAAAAGGTAGGCTCAATACCACTAGACGTATCCGCAATCATAGAAATAGTTCCCGTAGGAGCTACACTTAATCGACACGCATTACGAAAGGAGGAATCACCCCCATAGTCACTCTCTCCCCAAGCAGGAAAAGTTCCTCTTCGCATACCTAATTCTAAGGATGCGTTGTCAGCCATGTTTCTAATAAATGACATAGTGATTTTACCAAGTTGCATAGCTTCATCACTATTGTATGGAATCTGTAAAGCAATCAACAAATCAGCAAAACCCATAACACCTAAGCCAATCTTTCTTGTCGCCTTAGTCATATCATCTATATCTGAAGTAGCATAACTATTAGCATCAATAACATTATCTAAGAACCGCACAGATAATTTAGTTATCTGTGCTAACTTTTCCCAATTAATCTGAGACTCCCATCCATAATCATTTGATTTCTCTAAGAACTGAATCAAATTAATAGACCCCAAATTACAACTTTCATTCCCTAACAGGGGCTGTTCTCCACAAGGGTTAGTAGCAATCATATCTCCATACGCACCCTTAACCCTATTATCTATATTAATAGAATCAATAAATACTAGTCCTGGTTCGCCATTTTTCCAGGCACCTTCAATAATCATATCAAAAATCTCTGCTGCATTTACCCATTCTACAATTCTATCAGTCGTAGGATGCACCAAGGGATACTCAGCATGGTTTATTACAGCTTTCATAAAATTAGAATCTACCCCGACACTAATATTAAAATTATGAATATCTCCTTCATATGCTTTACATGTAATAAAATCTTTGATATCAGGATGATACACACTCATGACAGCCATGTTAGCCCCGTCACGCTTGCCTCCTTGCGTTATCATGCTTGACACCCTAGATAAAGTTTTGAGTACCTCTATAGGGCCACACGCTTTTCCCTGAGTGGTATTAATAGGGTCACCTTTGGGACGAATCTTGGACAAAGCAAACCCTGTGCCACCCCCATATTTTTGTACCATAGCTGCATCCGTAGCCGTTTTCATAATCCCTTGCATACTATCTTCTAGTGGGAGCACAAAGCATCCTGATAATGTACCCGCTGGAGTACCAGCATTCATGAGGGTAGGAGAATTGGGAAGGAAATATAATCCCGATAACATATTATAAAAATCTTCTTCTACCATTTGGACATCTATAGGAAGGCTCATGTATTTTATCTCTACCGCAGCAATAGCTTTAGCCACCCGCCGAAACATTTGTTCCGCATTTTCCTGTGGTTTACCAGTAGCATCTTTTAAGTAATAACGTGTCTCCAAAATTGTTTCGGCTTGTTCAGTAAGTGTTACCATTTATACAACCTCCTATCCTCTATGTCCACAATATATACATAATTTATTT
>NZER01000311.1 GCA_002690445.1 Candidatus Pacearchaeota archaeon | reverse complement strand
ATCGCGGCCCTCGCCACCACGAATGGAAACTTCATAGTCGGGGACGGGGGCAACTGGGTGGCGGAAAGCGGCTCGACTGCTCGAACCTCCCTCGGGGTGGGTACGATAGCAACGCAGGCATCGGACGCCGTGGCCCTGACCGGCGGGACCATCAGCGGCGCCATTATGACTTTACCATCCTACGCCGTGAGCGGTGTGCCGTCGGCATCCCCTGCGGGACAATTAATCTACGTCACGGACGGGGACTCCGGATCGGCCACCGTGGCCTGCTCGGACGGGAGCGACTGGAAGGTCGTGGCCCTCGGGGCCACCATAAGCACTTGAGGACGAAACCATGATGAATCGAGACCCATTCAGACAAGCCGCCAATCGACTGAACCGCGCCGCTCCTCCGGGCGAGCGAGTGGCCTACGTAAACCCCGCCGAGGAGAACCTGATGATGGCATTCGGCGGCTCGGGCAGGTCGGTCAACGGCATACCCAGTTATGCGCCGCCCACGATGGCCGATTACGCCGGCGCCACCAAAGAGGCGTTGGAGGCCCAGATGGCCTTGGTGACGGGCAAGAAGTTTGGAGAGGCCGATTATAGCGCCGTCATACCCGGCGGCATGCAAGACATCATAGCCGCCGAACGCCCCGGACGCTTGGATGCGGCCCAACTGGACACGGACGTCCTGCGGCGGACGCTGCTCGGGGGCGATCTGGGTACTGCCGACTCACAGGGGCGCATCATAACCGGGTACGACACGCCCGAGGGGGCGCCACGCGACGTCGTTTACCACGACGGTACGATTACAGACCAGAACACCCTCGAAGAGACCACCCTTTTCGAGTGGATGAGTCATCCCGATCAGGGCTACATGCGCGACGCCGAATCTCAGACGCTGACGGACAAGGGCTTGAAGTATTTGGGGATGAAGCGCGGCAAGACGCCCTCCGGAAGACCCTACAAGTACGTGTACAATTTAGATGGTAGTGTCCTTGAAGACAAAAGTAGTGCGGCGATGAAATTCCTTGGGCAAGCCAAGAAGGAAGTCTACCCAGCCGGCGACAAGCATTTCAAGACTCCCTTCATGGGCGCCTTTTCCACCGACACGGGCGATGAGGTGACGGAGGCTACACCCATTTACGAGACCGCAATCGACCCCGCCTCCGGCGAGGAGGTCACGATAACCGACGAGTGGCTTACCTCGCAAGGCAAGCCCGGACGGGCGGGCAAAGTCGTCCGCGCCGGGGAGGGCGCCCTCGACCTGTACGGGCCGGCGCAAGCGGCCATGACGACGAAGCAGATCACCACTGACGCCCAGCGCTATGAGGCTTACGTGCGCAACAACCCCGACCTCCTGAATCTCTACGAACAGGAAACGGCGGCGGGGAGGGCCGCTCCGGGCGAAACTCTGTCGACGTGGGGGCGCACGCATTGGGAGGACCACGGGCAACATGAGGCGGCGCGGGCCGGAACGGTTCCCGACATAGGCGAAACCACTCAAGTCTCCCGCCGAGCGGGATTCGACCCGGACACGAACGAGTTCCTCGGCCTGACCACCTACGGCGCCGACGTAAGCGAGCAATTGGCCCGCAAGCAACGCGCCGGCGACATCTACGACGTCGAGCAACTTGGCCCACGGGCGACCGAGGCATACCGCCAGCAGGGCGTCCAGTATGACGCTGCGGGCAACGCAATCGCGGGAACCGGCATAGCGGGAACGCTTGCCGAGGCGCGCTCTCTCGGCCCCGGAGGTTCGCGCGGTCTAAGCGCCTACCCCACCGACCCGCTCTTCAGCGGCGCCGCCGAAGCGGGAACCCTGCGCGGAATAGCGCAGGAACTGGGAGCAGCCGCCCCAACCATCTCGGGCGGCAGGATGGGCGACTTTGATCCGCTTCGCGAGGCGCTTCCGCCTCCGGAACTGGGCGTGGGGCAACTTACGCCGAGGGAGGGAACCGGTCCGGCGTTCCTACAGGGAACCGGACTCAATTTCCGGGGATCATCGGCGGCTCCGAGGTTAGCCGCCCAACCGGCGGGCGGACCCGTGGAGGTAATGCGCGAGCGCCCCGTGTCCGTCGAGGCTCCACCCGCTCCGAGCATCGCTGGAGCAGCCCCGCGCCAAACCCGAGGCGACGGAAGTTACTCCGACGACGGCGGCGCCACTTGGCGCAGCCCAATGGGCGAAGTGGTCACGCAGGAAGATTTGACAATTGGTCCCGCCGCAGCGCCGCCTCCGACCACGACCAACCGTTTGCGCGGGGCGATGTTGAGCCAGGTGCAGGAAGGACTCGGCCAAGGGTTGACCGAGCGCGAGAAGCGCAACCTTCGGGAAGCCTCGCGTGCGAGGGCGACCGCAATGGGTCGCACTTACGACCCGACTTCAACGATAGACGAATTGAAGATTCAGCTAATGGAGGACGAAGCGAGGCGCGCCCGAAACCTTGCCCAAGCTCAATCAATCCTCGGAGGCGAAGCCGGCATCCAGCAAGCCGATCTAGCCCGTAACCTACAGGCCCAGATGGCGAACCTCCAGACCCAGCAGGCGGGCATTGGGCGCGAACTTGGGGCAGCGGAATCCGACGTCGAGCGGGCCATGCGGCAACAGGCGATGGAAGAGCAATACCGGCAGGCGGGCCTTGGTCAGGAGAGAGCCGCAGCGGCCTCGATGGTGGGCCTCGAACAGGCTACGGGGGCAGACCCCTTCCAAGCAATTTTAGGGCGCCCTTCAGGGGCGGGAGTGGGCGTGGGGCAGCAGGTCATGAACACGGCTCAGTACGGTCTTGGGTCGGCCCCTTCGTTCATAACGCCCCAAACGGGCCTCGGCTACATAAGCGCCGAGAATGCCGCCAAAGCCAGCATGTACGGCGCGGAGCAACAAGCCGCCGCCGCCCGAAGCGCGGGGAAGAAATCGATGCTCGGTGGTCTACTCGGAGGCGCGCTGGGAATGTTTAACATAGATTTGTGAGGAGGATAAACTGATGCCATTACGAGGAGGACCATATTTCGGAAGCTACGGGGGACAGATTCACGTCCCCGACTACAGTGGAATCGCTCGCGCCGGAGCCATCCGAGCGCAGGGAGACGCCGCCTTCGGGAAGGCCATCGGACAAGGCATCGGGGACATGGTCGAGAAGTACCAGCTGAATAAGGAGAAGAGGGAGAAGGAAGAAGATGCGGCGATGGCCTCGCTTTCCACGATGAGTCCGTTCGACCTACAGGAGATGGGGCAAAATAACCCCAAGGTTATGAAGGCGATAAAAAATGCTCTGGGGGACACGGCAAAACCGAGGGACTTCCAGTTAGTTAATGCGACGATTGCGCCGTATAATGCGAAGAAGGCGGCGGAGACGCAGGACAAATTCAACTTGCTCGCCCAACAACTTACGCAAGAGAAAATCGACACCAGCAAGGCACTTCGGGGTGCGCGGGCTAGAATCGAAAAGGCGGTGGCGAGCTACAAGACGCAACTAGAGACAGCCAAGACGAAGTTGATAAGTACGGACGTAGCTGCGCCGGGTGCGGGAGGGCTTACGAATTACGACGAATACCTAATTGCGAATGAACCGAAGATAATGAGTGGCGTGCTACCCGACCCGTATGACCCGAACTCGGCCATCCAGAGAGAGCACACCCTTGCGACTATAGCAGAGATAAAGAAAAGAACCGAACAAATTGGAAAACCGAAACCCTTTGAGCAACAAACGATCCCCCAGGAGCCGGGTGATTATCAGACTCCCACCGGCGTTTATCGGCGTAAGGCCCACGGTGGGCCACTTGTCAGGGTAGGGACGCCTTCTGAGGGAGGTGCCGGTATTGTGGCGCCCGATATATCCACCGACCCGTCTGCGCAGGTAGTGGACCCCGGAGAAATTATTGACCCTGCGACCGCCGCCGGGGGCGACCTACCGGGATGGTCGTCAGATATGGCGAATGCCATTGGAGGCGTATTTGGGTTAAACCCATTCCCCGAACGAACGGAAGCCGTTAATCAATTAAGGATTCTCAATCAAGAGGTGCGGCCTCTTCTGGTAAAGGATTTATCTAGGTTGGGGGCAGTTAGTCTCGTTGAAAAAATGGATGCTATTATGCCGATACCCAGCGACGATAATGCCGAGTTGAAGCAAAAGATGAAGGGGTTGGTTGGCTTGATGGAGACAAGGAGAAAGGATTTGGAGAAAATAGATAAGGCCGTCCAAGCTGGACAAATGAAGGTGGACGACGTCGCCAAAAGGGAAATAAGGTCTTGGTTGACGCGACTCCCAAAGCAGATAGCCATACTCAAGGCGAGCATGGGCACCGCGCGGGACATCCCTCGCGAAATCCTTGATATTATAGGGGAACCGGGAGCGACCGAAGTGGCGCCCACCGCAAGCGGCATCGAGAGCGTACCCGGTGGCGAACTAATGGAAATCCTTTTGGAGAAACGATGAGCGAATACACGGCTGACCAAATTTTGGCTGAATTGAAGCGGCGGGGAGCGAGTGACGAGCACATCGGTTTAGCTACCCTTGACAAGCAGGCCAATGAGTTGCGGTCGTGGCTGCAAACGAATGCCTTTAGGAAAGGCACCGACGATTACAATAAGGTTGGCAACGAGTTCAAGAGAACTTGGCAGGAAAGGGCGGATGCCTTTGCCCGATTTCAGGAAGTTCAGACGGATACCTCGACCCCACTCGAAAAGGTTGGAGCATTGGGGAAAGGCGCCATTACGGAAGGCGCCGGACCATTGGCCGGAGCAGGAGTCGGGTTCGCGGTGGGAGGGCTTCCCGGTGCCTTGGCCGGATTAGCCATAGGGACCGGAATACCAACGGACATTGTAAATTTAGGACTTGAAGAGGTGGGGTTAGGGACGGAAGAGCCGGTTCTGGGGAGCCAGAATATAAGGCGAAATCTAGAGGGGTTGGGCATTGGGTACACGGATAGGGGCGACCTCCCGCCGTCCCAGCGCCCATATGCCGCCGCCGGGGAAACGATTGGCGCCTCAGCGGCTATGTATGCTCCAGTCGGCATGGCTGCTCGCGGCATGACCGCCGCCGACGTAGCCGCAATGCGAGCCGCACCCGGAGGCGCCATCCGGAAAACAGGCAGGGAATTCGTCGCAACCGCCGCAGAAAGCCCTTTGGCGTCCGCCGCCCTAGAGGGAACCACGGCAGCGATGGCCGGTGGGGGCGCATTTGCCGCCGAGTCAATTGATCCGGGTGATCCAACCACAAGAATGCTCATGGAATTCGGGGCGCCGCTTACGGTAATGGGGTCCGGTGCCATCTTGAGTAAATTGGTCCGCCCGAGGGTAGAGAAAGTCGTGGATATAGTGAGGGCGCGACTACCGGGCGGACTGCATGGTTCCGCAGCCCTCAAGCTCCAGCAGTCGATTCTTGATGCGGGCGAAGACCCGAAGGCCGTCGCCGCAGCCATAAATTCATTCATAAGCTCCAACCCCGGAAGCGCGTTATCGCCGGGAATGATGACGAAAAGTCCGGCGTTGCTCGACATTGAGCGCAGTTTGATTCTTAGCGACAAGACGAACATTGGTTCACGGGCGGCAAAGCAAACGGAGGACGCCATCAAGGAGATGAACCAGCTTTATTCTTCTGTCCTTAAATTGAAAGACCCCGACCCAGAGCTTTTGCGTGAAGTCGCGCAAATGCGCGTCGACGTCTTCAATGCCGCCGTTGGCAAGAGGATTGAAGATGCCGTTCGTACCGCAGAGGGGTACGGGAAGACTATCGTCGGAGCAACGCCCAGCGCGACCAAAAAGAAGATAGCCGCCGGGGCCAAGGCGAAGAAACTGCTAGACGAAGTGCATACGGACCTCAAGGGGACCGAGAATACCCTGTGGGGTCAGGTTGACAAGACGGTCAAGCTTGAAGGCGGCATGACGGATGCGGCACTAAGGGAACTGGCGAAGGAACCCGAAGGGCTTTCCGGCATACGGATGACGCAAGCCCTGAAGGGTCTTAGAAAGAACAGGCAGGGGGCGGACTGGAAAGGCTTGAAGTCCGAGGTGCTACTGAAGGCGCGATCCGACCTTCTAAGGCAGGCGCGCCATGCGGGACAGGGGCCGAACCCAAACTACGACCTTCGCAGGAGGTTAAATAAATTGGCGGATGGGGTAATGCGGGACTTGGAAGACATCGGGGGACCGCAACTGGAATTAGCCAGAGCGGCCACCAGAAAGCGTGTTGAGTTCGAGCATTTCGGTGTGGTAAACAAACTACGCAAACTTAGCTCCCAAGGACGCCAAGAAGCCCCGGAGGTTATTCTGGATACGGCGCTGGGGATGGGCAAAACTGGGGGATTTAGGAACTTCGATGACCTCGTGGTGGCGGTAGGCGGGCGGGCGGAGGACATGAAAGACCCCTTGCGGCAATTCTATAATGCAATGGCGCGGGAGACCCTGACACAAGACAACACCGTGGACGTGGGCAGGCTCGGCAGCTTCCTGACTAAGCACGAGGAGGGGTTGAAGGAGTTGGGACTATATGATTACTATAAACAAGCCCACGTCCAGGTGGGCTTGGTGAAAAAACTTGAGGAGTCGGCAAGACGCGCATCCCTTAACTTTAAATCAAAGCAGGCGGCATCGAAAATCTTGGACGTTCCGCAAGTTGACAAGGCCGTATCCAAGACGTTGTTCGAGAGCACTAATCGGGGCGCCGACCTACGGAAGATGGCCCGACTTGCGACGGGATCGAAAGACCCGCGCGTTCTTGAAGGACTTCAGCAGGCGGTGGTTGACCAGTTGGTCAAGGCCGGAAGTACCTCGGATGCCCCCATCAGTGGTATTAGGATGGCATTGATGCTGGATGCCAAGCAGGGGAAAAACACTCTACGTCAAGACCTCATAAACAGCCGTATCCTTCGGCGCGACCAACTGGACGGAATTGACGATATGGTTAAACGCGCCGGAGAATTCGAGGAAGCCTTGGTCCGACGCGGGGAAGGGGGACCGATACCCGGAATACCCGGAAAGGGGGATTTGTTCATAGACCTTACGGCGAGGATATTGGGCGCTACGGCAGCGGAACTCAGCCCAATGGCGTCAAGTATCGGCCATAGCCTAATCATTGCGGGAGCCGGTGCCCAAGCGGGCAGGGAGTTACTTGCCAAGATGCCTCAAATGAAACTTCGGGAAGTGTTGGGGGATGCCATGCTTGACCCACAGCTAATGAAGGTTCTACTTGAAAAGCCCACCTCCGCCAAGGCCGTCAAAAGCCGGGATAGGCGACTACTGTTCTATTTGATTTCTAATGACCTCATTGCGGAAAAAGACGCTTACGATGTGGAGGAGTTCGATTATTCCTTTGATACTCGGCAGGCGGTTGACAAAATGCTGGCGGGGACCGCTGTTAGTTACAGGGGCAAGAAGTGGACGCCAGTTGAAATAATGGATTACTTTGAAGGCGCGGCGCGCGAACCAAGGTCGCGGATCGGCCCATTCAACCTCAACTCGATACAAGCATATCTCGACATCCCCAACCCAGAGAGGGTCAAGATACAGGAGAAGTGGGAGAAAAGAAATAAGCCTTATACGTTGAAGCCGGGGGGCGAGCGGCGATTACGGCGCCCATTTACGCCCTAGCGACTAACGCCCTTGACTCCCCCGCCCCTTATCCCGTAGCATAGCCCCTGTTTTGTCTTGCTGCTCCCTTGGCGGGGGGCAATCCTTCCCCCGGCTTGTCACCGGGGGTTTGGTTTTTTTACGGGGTAATGATAAAAACGGGAAATACTTCTTGACCCGCCCGACTTTATCCCTATTGGTCAAGTCTTCATGGGTGTGGAACCGGCGGTTGAGATGGTGACGATATCCGAGGCGCAGAGGCGTCTCGGTCTATCGCGCCAGACTTGGCTCCGCCGTCGAAAAGCTCTCGGAATCCGTAGCTACGGCTATTCCGTGAACTGGATCGACGTACTCCGCGCCTTCACCGACAAACCCAACAAAAAAGAAAGGAAAAGCAAATGAGCTTTTTACCGGACGACTACAAACCCCTCCAAAGTTCCGCCGGAGGATACATAAAACTCCAACCCGGAGAGAATAAGATAAGGTGCCTTGGTAATCTTCGCGAACTGTCCCCGAACTACACCCCGGCATCCCCTGACGACAAACCCACGGTCATTCACGGGATGATCGGATGGTCAACCAAGATGGGCGATGACGGTAAACCCACCAGACAACCCCACCGCCTGCGCCCCGGAGATGCCATCGACAACCCCGAGTTCGATGAACCCGCCAAGGAATTCTGGGCCATGATCATCTACAACTACGCCGCCGAGGTCGTGCAAGTCTGGGATATTCCCCAAAAGAGCATCCGAGATCAACTGGTTTCGTTCGGGAAGGACGCCGACTGGGGCGACTTGCGTACGTTCCCGATCAGCGTCACTCGCACGGGCGAGGGACTGGAGACGAGGTACTCCGTGACCCCGAAGCCGAAGTCGGAAATCAGCGATGAGATCAAGGAGGCGATCAACGCCAGCCCGATCAACCTGAAGGCGCTCTACGACAACGGCGACCCATTCACCCTCTCCTCCGGCGGCGACGAGCTTCCCTACTGACATGCTACGGGAAATGACGAACGCGGAGTACCACTCCCGTCCGGAATTAAGCCAATCGACGGCGAAGGAACTGGTAAACGCCACGCCCCAGCACGTACGGTACGAACTCGATAACCCGCCCGCCGTCAGGCCCACCTACTTCGACGTAGGGAACATGACGCATACGGCGGTCTTGCAACCGGGTCAACTGGACGACGAGTACGATTACATCCCCGACGAGTTCGACGGGTATGGGCCGCGCACCAAGGTGTACAAGGAGGCGCTTCGGTCACTACAGGCCGAGCGCCCCGAGGTGACCTTCCTGAAGAAGAGCGACTACGACCTGTGCCTCGACCTAGCGGGAGCCTTCCTCGCCAACCCCGTGGTGGCGGGGTACTTGGCGGAGGAAGGCGCGCTGGTGGAACAGTCCGGTTTCTTTTCCTATCAGGGATGCCCCTGCCGGATTCGTCCGGACCTGCTGCTGCCGGAGCAGGGGATAGTGATGGACTTGAAGACGACCAGCGGGTCCGCCTCGCGCAGAGGGTTCACCTCCTCCGTCCGCAAATTCGGCTATGATTTCCAAAATTGCTTCTATCGGGAAGGACTCCGGGTACTGGGCTATCCCGTGAAGAAATTCGTATTCGCTTGCGTAGAAAAAACCAAACCTCACGCCGTGGCCACCTATACCATCGCAGGATCGGACGTAAACGCGCAACTCGGGCGCATGCGCGATGCCTGCAACCTCTGGTCATACTGCACCGAGACGGGCTTCTGGCCGGGATACCCGGAGCACCTCATCTCCATCGACCTGAAGCCCAAGGCCAGCAACCGGCGCATATCGATGGCCGACGTCACGCGCCAGCACGGCGTATCCAAGTACCGGATGAACCGCCTCGCCGCAGCCTACGACCTGGAGGGACGCTGGGTGGGCAACAAGAAGACCTTCGACGAAGGCGACGTCCTGAACGCCCTGCGCCTGCACGAGGCGGGCAAGCCGAAGCCGAAGAAGAGGAAGAAGAAGAACGCCAAGGCCGTCACCACCGTCACCACCGTCACCCCCGGCGCCACCACAGAGGCGGGAAAGGGGGACGATGAAACTGAAGGCGTGGATTCCGTGTAATCCCCCCCGCTCCACCGCCCAAGCGGCGAAGAAGCTGGCCATGATAGGCGGGAAGCCCCGCATGTATCAGTCTAAGGAGGGAAAAGCCATAGAAGCGGACTTCCTCGGCCTCTTCATGCCCCACCGGCCCGACGTCCCCCTCGCCGGACCCCTCCGCCTGCGCATCCACTACTGCCTGCCCCTCCTCAAGACCGAGAAGAAGGCAATCAGAGAAAGGACTTGGACCGCCCACGACCGCAAACCGGATGCGGACAATCTTGTTAAAATGATGCAGGATGCCCTTGGAAGGCTCAATTTCTGGCAAGATGACTCAAGGGTAGTCCACCTCCAGTTCAAAAAATACCGCTCCGCTCAACCCGGCATAGCCATAGAGATAACAGAAATATCCGAGGACGAAATAGGCCATCCGAACAACCTCTTCACCTAGATTGACCAATGAAAGAAAATCCACCCATAACACCCGACGAAATCCACCTCCTCGAATCCTGCCGCACCGCCGACGACTGGTCAGCAGCATGCGACTCGATCAAGGAAGCCAGAGGAGGTCACCTCTACCCACCCGACTGGTGGGACAAAGTAAAACTCTCCGGCCTCATGGACCGCATCTTCTCACGCTGGGGAACCTCCTCCGAACTGCGCCTCACCGACCTCGACGGCAACGACCTCCTCAACATAATCCCCGGCTCCATCCCCAACGACGTGGACGGCCGGGACATGCGCAACGACGAGACCATCCCCTTCTAAGCCAATGAAGAAAACCACCATCAAACTCACCATCTCCACCCAAATGAAACAAGACCTCAAGAACGTCGCCGCCCTCTCCGGGGGGTCCGTCGCAGAGGTAATAAGGGGGGCCATTAAAGACACCTTATATACCCCTCGCATACCCACGATCAACCCCACGCCTCGCGCGCACCGAGTTTCAGGTTCTAAATACAGTATAAATAAAATACAACCCAAGAAGGAAGCGAACGCCGCATCCGGAGTCCCGCTTCCCGCCGATTTCGCTCCCCCCGAATCCATCGCCCGCAACGCCCGACTCGACCACCCCAAGACGCTCGCCGCATTCCGCAACCTGCACCTGTCCAACTCCACGCTTTACGAGGACTGGGAGGTAGCCTACCGATACTTCTGCTCAGAGACCGCGCAGAAATCCAAGTACGCCCACCTCCATGCAGCGCAACCCTCCGTCAAGCGCTTCGATCAACCGATGCGGGACTAGCGGGTGGAGCCACCCGACCAGTACAACGCCGAACTCGGCGCCCTCGTCCACGCCCTGATAAGCGCGGAGAATGCCGCCAAGGTTGCCGCAACCCTCCGCCCCGAGGACTTTCTGGACGACGCCCACAAGGCGATATTCATCGCCCTCACCGACCTGTCCGCCTCGGGCCGACCAATCGACTGCATCGATTTGGCGCTCCAAGCGCCAGACGAATACGATCCCGAGGTCTGGCGACTGTACTCACTCGCTCAAGAAGGCAAAGCCCCGCTCCTCGACCAATTCGCCAAATACCTCCTCGACGCCAGACGGACGCGAACCATCAAGTCCGCCAACCTCGCCCTCACCGACGCCCTGTCCGACCCCTACGCCGACCCCACCGCAGCCCTGACCGCATTCAACGCCGCATGCGCCCTTGCCGACGAAGGCGGCTCCGGCGCCTCCGGTTGCGCCGAGGCAATAGCCGCAGCCCACGCCGAGTATCT
>NZER01000310.1 GCA_002690445.1 Candidatus Pacearchaeota archaeon | reverse complement strand
TCCAGTGGCGCCGCGGCGCGCGCCTACAAAAGTTGCAGGCCATCAACTGAAGGGAACCGATGACTACTTAGCCCAAGCATCCATCACGGGTGTGAAAATTTGCGTCCAGCAAAGTTGCAGGGGTATGATAGAATCATGGTATCGAATTGGTGCTGGGGGAGTATTTTTAATTGGAGAAAAATAAGATGAATTTTGTAAAATGTGGAACACAATGTTATATCTCGTGCAAGGGTCATAATGATTTTTTATACCCCGATAAATGTGAGAGCGCTACTACTCTTTTTACGGAGGACTCATCTGTTAGAATCAAAAGTTGGGTGTGCGGAGATAATTCTTTAGCGGCTGTCTTAGTAGAAGCTCAAAATATTGAAAGCCTCGTGGCATCACCCGGAATAGAGACAGTAGTATGGGTCAAGAGAAAGGAAATTTTAAATGATATTTGAGGCTTCTTCTTCGCAGAACTATTTATATGTGGAAAATTAATGGCTAAGAAAACTTATGTATTTGATACGAGTGTCTGTTTAACTGATGCAAATTGTATTTATCAATATCAAAACAATGATATTGTTATTCCTCTCAAAGTTTTAGAAGAGATCGATAAACACAAAAAGCGTCAAGACGGAGTAGGATCTAACGCCCGCCGCATTATACGATTTTTGGATTCTCTCAGAGCAAAAGGTAACCTTGAAAAGGGTGTGCGGATCGCCAGAGGGAAGGGTTTATTAAAAGTAATCGCTAATGACGCGTCAATGTTGCCAGAAGATTTGGATTCTGGAATTCCCGACCATATCATAATTTCTTCGGCTATGGGGGAAGATAGGAGAAATGGAAGACGAAAAACTATTCTTGTCTCTCGCGATATTAATATGAGGGTTATTTGCGATTCTCTCGGCCTCGCAGCGGAAGGTTATACTCTCAACCAAGCCGTGGTTAATCATGAATCTTTATATACTGGATTTCAAAAGATCCTCGTAGACGAGCAATTAATCGATCAATTTTATGCGGAAAAAGATGTATTTATGGATTCTACCCATCGCATGTTTAATAATCAATTTTTAATGCTGGTTTCCTCTTCCAACGAAAAAAAGACAGCATTAGCTCGCTTTTATTCCCTCGATAAACCCTTGAAAAAAATTCAAGAACTTGGATCCAAAGGAATCTGGGGGGTCAAGGCGCGTAATAAAGAACAAGCTTTTGCTTTGGATCTTTTATTAGATCCTGATATTTCATTGGTGAGCTTGGTAGGGAAAGCGGGATCTGGGAAAACACTGCTTGCCATTGCTGCTGGAATAGCTCAAGTCCTAAAAGATCCTTTCGCCAAAGGGTCGCCGCCGGTATATAAAAAATTAGTAGTATCCAGACCTGTCCAGCCGATGGGTAAAGATATCGGATTTCTTCCCGGGTCTATGGAAGAAAAAATGAGACCATGGTTAATGCCTATTCAGGATAATTTACAATATTTAATGGGGAATGATAGAGTTACCCTAGAAGATTATATGGAGCAGGGAATCATTGAACTCGAAGCTCTAACTTATATCCGAGGTCGTTCTATTTCCAATGCTTTTATTATTATTGATGAGGCCCAAAACTTAACTTTGCATGAGATTAAAACAATTATAACTCGTGCAGGTGAGGGTACAAAAATTGTTCTAACGGGTGATGTAGAACAAATTGATAATGTATACATTGATGAAACTTCTAATGGTTTGGTTCATGCAGCCGAACGATTTAAAAAATCTATTTTAACGGGCCACGTTACCTTACGAAAGGGGGAGAGATCTAAAATTGCAACATTAGCTGCAAAAATATTATAATTTCCTTGACAATAAGGAAAGAATGTGTTATATTTAGTAAAAGGATAAAACTATGTTTAATGAAAGAGAATTACTGGACGCACGCGTCGAACCAACCACTCCCCTAAAAGAATATATTGTGGATTATGTAGGAAATAAAATAGACTCTACAACCGACACAGACTCTCTCGATGTGACGGTAGAAATGATTATCCACGTTCTAACAGAGGATTTCCCAGAAATTGTTTTAGCTTTAGCCGAAGAAAACTTCATCCGCGGATATGAGCAAGGATTAAGTGACCAGGGTATTGCTGAAGAAGTATCACTCGGGGAAGATACAGATAATGACATTAATTAACCCTGCCAACTTAGCTATGAAATATATTAAGGAATCTCATCAGATGTCGACTGCTCAGAAAAAAGAGTTTTCTTTAAATGAAGAGATTCAAGTATATTTGAAAGATAAAATAACTAATGATATCGATCTAGGTGCTGTTTTACACCGCCTAAAATCAACATTTCCTCTTCATCTGTTTTCGGAAGTAGATGCTATTTTTATAGGGATGTTCGAAGAATTTGACGTTCGCGATGTGAACGCGCTTTATAAAGATGGGGCCATCTATGTTAGTTCGGAACAAGATAATATTCAAGATATGATAGATGATATCATCCACGAAATAGCTCATTCTCTTGAAATTCCTTATGGAGGTTTAATTTATGGCGATGGTAAAATGGAGAAAGAATTTTTATCAAAACGCTTAAAACTATATGAGATTATAAAATCTGAAGGCTTGAAACCAAACAAAAAAGCCTTTCTAAGTCCAGAGTATTCTCAGGGAATGGATGACTATTTATACAAAGAAGTTGGGTATGATAGATTAAATTTTATTATTTCGTCATACGGGTTATTCCCGTCAGCTTATGCAACAACATCTTTGAAAGAATATTTTGCCAATGGGTTTGAACATTTCTTTTTAGATGATAGATCTGACTTAGAAGAATGCTGCCCCGAACTTTATAAAAAAATAGAGGAACTTTATGAATTATGAAATATAAGATAGAAACTAAAAACGAAAGAGTCCACGTTACGGTAACCCTAGATAGCGTCGGGACTCATGCTAGGCCGCATCCACGCGAGCGTCTTAACAAAAAGGACGTTATGAAAATATTAATATTAGAAAAGATTAATCATGGTGCATGTATTATTGATCCTGGTTATTTGAGTAACTTTGAAGAGGCCTCGCCAACCTTAACTAAGACGTGGGTTTTCAAATGTACCGACAAAGTCGAGCCCTCCAGTCAGCCAAAACCAAAAAAGAGAAGCACCCCGCGAAAACGTCCAACCGGAACTTCTAGAAATAAAAAGAAGAAAAACACTTGACACCTGGTGAAATAGGTGTTATATTATAATAAACAAGAGCAGAGGTTATTTTGCCACACATTTCATTTTCAGAATTGAAAAATTGGAATTTTTGTCCCTTCTACCATAAATTAACTTACATCGACAAACTTAAAGGATTCTTGGGTAACGAGTATACCGCCTTCGGAACCGCGATTCATGATGTATGTGAAAAGAAAATACTCCAAGAAGAATTTGAAGCTGCGGAATATTTTATAGAAAAATTTGCTAGTTGTCTAAAAAAGTTAGATGATAGCGTAGTTTTTAGAGAAAAACCCGAAAAGATGATAACTCAAGGTATTAATATCATACCCCATATTATGCCAGCAGTGGAAGATTTTTTTAAGGATGGATACGAAGTTTTTTCTACCGAGGAGCAATTGATGGTTCCTGTCGACGGGGAAGAATATAATTTCAAAGGATATATTGATGCTGTTGTCAAAACTCCGGATGGGAAATATCACATTATTGATTGGAAATCTTGTTCTTGGGGGTGGGATATGCGGAAACGTTCTGATCCTATGGTAACTTATCAATTAACTCTTTATAAGATATTTTTTGCTCAAAAGCATGGGATTGATTTAAAAGATATTGAAACATATTTTGCTCTTCTTAAAAGAACAGCGAAGAAAGATCATGTTGAAATATTTCGTGTAACAAGTGGTAATAAGAAACAAAACAATGCTTTGATGCTTCTTAATAAAGCACTATTCAACATTAAGAAAAAAAGATTTATAAAAGATAGGAGATCGTGTGCTAAATGTGAATTTCATAAAACACCAGAATGTCCTTAATATGATGAGGAATAAATGACAGATAAAATAAAAGTACTGGTCATCGCTGACCACCCAATGGCCCCCTCGGGGGTGGGCACACAAACGAGATATATTCTTGAGACTTTGATTAAGACTGGAAGATATAAATTTATGTGCTTAGGTGGAGCGGTTAAGCATAGAGATTATCAACCCCAGAAAATTGAGGGGTATGAAGATGATTGGATAGTTTTTCCAGTAGACGGGTATGGCACTCAAGAAATGGTGAGATCTCTGGTGGCCCAGCAAAAACCGGATATGTTATGGTTTATGACCGACCCACGTTTTTATGATTGGCTATGGATGATCGAAAATGAAATACGACCACATATTCCGATGATCTATTATCATGTGTGGGATAACTATCCTTATCCACATTTTAATAAAAAGTTTTATGATTCGACAGATGTAATCGTATCTATATCCAAGGTTACACACGATATTGTTAATACTGTCGCACCTGATGTCGAAAATCATTACCTCCCTCATGCAGTAGATCCTAGCATCTTTCGCCCTTTTAGCGAAGAAGAACTAAGCGTAGCTCGACAACAACATTTCAATGACGAGTCAAGTAAATTTACTTTTTTTTGGAATAATCGAAATGCACGGCGTAAAATGAGCGGCAGCCTAATTTATTGGTTCAGCGAATTTGCAGACGAAGTTGGCCCCGAAAACGTTAGGTTGATTATGCATACCGATCCGAAAGATCCAAATGGCCAGGATTTACCAATGCTCATGCAGAATATTGGAGCGGCAGATGGAAGGATTCTTCTTTCCACACAAAAAGTGCCACCTCAACATTTAGCTGTTATGTATAACTTAGCAGATTGTACGATCAATATATCTGATGCCGAAGGTTTCGGGTTGGCAACCTTAGAATCTATGGCGTGTGAGGTACCGATTTTAGTAAATATGACTGGAGGTTTGCAAGAACAGGTGACAGATGGTTCTGAGTGGTTTGGTATAGGGATACAACCATCATCGAAAGCTATTATAGGCTCACAACAAGTTCCATATATTTATGAAGATAGGATTTCCAAAAAAGATTTTATAGAGGCATTGCATAAAATGTATAATATGACTCCCGCTGAACGAAGCCTAATGGGCACAAAAGGTCGCAATCATGTAGTAAAAAATTACAATTTTGAAAATTTTCAAAAAAGATGGATCGAAGTTATGGATTCTGTTTACAAGAACTATGGGTCTTGGGAAACTAGAAAGGGATACAAAACTTGGTCTTTAAAGGAAATGGTATGAGTAAAACTAAAATTTTGATTAGAGGACCCGTGCTTAGTCATTCAGGTTATGGAGAACAAAGTAGATTTGCTTTAAGGGCGCTACGCTCTAGGGAAGATTTATTTGATATTTATATTGTTCCTGTTGGCTGGGGGCACACTGGGTGGTTATCTACGGTTAACGAAGAACGTGAATGGATAGATAAAACAATTGTAAAGACAGCAGAGTATTCGAAAAACGGAGGTATCTTTGATATTTCTCTTCAGATTACCATTCCAAATGAGTGGGAACGACTTGCTCCCATTAATATTGGATACACTGCTGGAATCGAAACTACAAAGGTTGCTCCCGTTTGGCTTCAAAAAGCCAACGAAATGGATAAAATTATTGTTGTTTCTAACCATGCAAAACAAATTTTTGAGAAATCTTATTATGAAGGGCAACATCCCGAAACACAACAAAAAGTTATTCTCAAATGTGGCACTTCTATCGATGTTGTTAACTATGCGGTTCGAAACTTTGAGGAAAAGCCGATTGATTTGGAACTAGAATATGATTTCAATTTTCTATGTATGTGTCAACACGGACCTCGTAAAAATTTAGCGAGCACCATCAAGTGGTTTGTAGAAGAGAATTTTGATCAAGAAGTTGGTCTTGTTATTAAAACTAATTTAAAAAATAACTCCATTATTGATAGAGAACATACTGAAAACGCCATCAAACAAATCCTGGGGAATGATAAGACTAGAAAATGTAAAGTTTATTTGTTACATGGAGATTTAAGTGAAGAAGAAATGACTTCGCTTTATCGACATCCTAAAATCAAAGTCATGGTTTCAACGACACATGGAGAAGGTTTCGGGCTACCTCTATTCGAAAGTGTGTATAATGAGTTACCAGTAATCGCGCCCGGTTGGAGCGGCCAATGTGATTTTCTTTATATGCCCGATCCCAAAAGAAAGAACTCTGGAAAAATGAAACCAATGTTTGCCTCTGTAGAATATGAGATACGCCCCGTACAACCAGAGGCAGTTTGGCCCGGAGTTATTGAAAAAGATTCCATGTGGTGTTTTCCAAAGGAAGCCTCGTTTAAACGACGCTTAAGAGAAGTGCGTACTCAATATCCTCGTTTTAAAAAGAATGCAAAAAAGCTTCAAAAATATATTGTAAAAAACTTTACAGAAGAAGCACAATATGCAAAATTTGTAAAGAATTTCCACTCAGAGCAAGTCGAGATCGACACTGGCTTATCTTTCGAGACTCTATAAAATATGAAAAAAGATCTTGTATCCATTGTAGTGCCGACATATAACGATGAGCCTTATTTGCGAAAAGCCTTAGATGATTTGTTAAATCAAACTTATCAGAATATTGAGATTTTAGTTGTGGATGATGGTTCTACTGACGAGACAGCCAATATCGTAAACGAATATGTTCAACGAGATAAAAGAGTAAAATATTTTTTTAAGGAGAATGGTGGGACGGGGTCTGCTCTAAATGTCGGCTTTCTTAATGTTCAAGGTGAGTTCGGAACATGGGTTTCTTCAGACGACCGGAAGGAGTTACACATGATTGAGCGATTAGTAAATTTTTTACAAAAAAATCGTGATATTGAATTTGTTTTTTCTTCCTTTTATTCGGAGTATCTTGAAAAAAATATTCAGCCTTTTCTAAAATATAAGTTAAATTCGAAAGGTTATAAAGAAAATCCCCACACTTTTTATGAAAAAAGACCGAGGACACATAGCAAGGAAGCTTTCGCCGTTGATGAGTTTACAGAGTCTAATTATCGTCAATGTATACTGGGTGTTAATTATATGTTTACTATGAATTTAAAAAATCAAATTGGTGATTATCTAACAATTCCTGGTGAAGATTATTACATGGCTGCAATAATGGGGCTGAAAACTAGAGTGGGGTATATTGATGAAGTATTGGGAGTTCATAAAAATCCCCCCGATTCTTTGTCTATGGAAAATAGAGCATGCGTAGCCGCCGCAAATGTAAAAACTAGGTCGCTAATTCTCAAGGAATATAGGAAGTGGCATCTTAAAGAAATTCCAAAAATAGCTCATTTTTATTGGGGTTCGCCCAAAATGTCTTACATGAGATATAATACCATTAAAAGTTTTAAAAAATTAAATCCGGATTGGTCAGCTGTTTTATATGTTCCCTCGGAAGTAAGTCAGAAACTATGGAAAGACACGATGCATAGAAGTGATAGTTTAGATTACACTTCGGAGTTGGATTATCTTGAACGCTTAAAAAGCGAAATAGCACTTAAAGTTGTAGAAGTAGATTTCACGCGTGTTTTTAAAAGTGGTGCCCCAGCACATCGATCGGATTATTTGAGGTGGATTTTATTATACTCCACAGGCGGCCTGTGGTGCGATATGGACATTCTTTTTCATAAGCCAATGAATGAAATTTATTTTAACAAAATAGAACATATTGATATAGATACAATCGTTTGTTGGGATTATAGACATGAAATTAGCGGAGGCACCACTATTGGCTTTTTGTTGTCCTCAAAGGGAAATCCATATTACAAAGACTTGAGTCTTAAAAGCAAATATTTGCTCGCCCGGGAATCTTTGAATGAGGCCGAAGAATTGAAATATCAAGCCTTTGGTGCCGATATGATTAATAAAATGTATAAAAATGAAAAGATCGTAAGGCGTCATTATCCTTCTTGTAAAGTTTTGAACTTAGACCCGGATTGTGTATATTATTATGATTTTAAAAACCTACCCAAAATCTACGAAGAAGAAAATTTTAAAAACCTACCGGAGCGAAGCATCGGAGTTCATTGGTACGGCGGTCATCCGGATAGTCAAAAAATGAATAATATGTTAAATGATGAGAATTACAAGGATTTTTCCAATACATATACCGAAATATTGCAGATGCTGGAGGGCGCCGAGTGAAGAAGGTCGTTACCATAACCGGGATTAGGCCAGACTTTATAAGAATGTCCGAAGTATTTAAACAATTGGACGAGCATCCCGAAATACAACATATTATGATACACACCGGACAGCATTATGATGAACTGTTATCGGATGTTTTTTTTAGGGATTTATCGATTAGACAACCAGATTATAATTTAAACGTCGGTGGCCCTCACAAAGAGCATTATCATGTTTCTGGTGAGGCATCAATAAAAGCAATCGATTTGATCCGGAAGATTAAACCTGATTATGTTATCTTTTTAGGAGATGCTAATACAGTAAGTTTGGCTCTTCCTATTAAGAGAGATGGTTGGAAAATAGCTCACATCGAGGCCGGAATGCGCAATGGCAATGAATGGATGCCAGAGGAAATAAATAGGGTATCTTGTAATCATGTTGCTAATGTTTTGTTCGCTTACCACCCGGACAACAGAGACAGTATGATTAGAGAAAATATCTCCACTGATAGGATACACGTTGTAGGAAATACGATAGTGGAGATATGTAAACCATTTGTTGAAAAGTTTAAGAATGTGAAAAAGAGAGAAGATTTTATTCTGGTAGATATACATAGATCGGAAAACATTGGTGTTGGGTCGATGCCCGCATCGGAGCATAAATTAAAAAATATTGTAAAATATGTTAATCAATGTATCGACAAGTATGAGATACCCGCAAAGATGTTGAGGTTTAGTAGAACTTTTAATACAATAGAACGTTTAAATTTAGATTTAGGAAAAATAGATGTGATAGATTTGATGGGCTATAATGATTATATGGAAACACAATATCATTGTAAATTTATGATATCCGATTCGGGAACATCACACGAAGAGCCGGCCCTATTAAACACTCCCGTTGTCGTACCTCGATTATATACGGAGCGACCTCAATCTATAGATAATTATTGCTCGGTTTTATTAAATACGGAAGAAGAAGATTTGTCGTGGGAATATTCCCATTTATATTTAAAAAGATATTGGGAAGGCTCTATACATCCAAATCTGGGCTGGCTGGGCGATGGCAAGACAGCGAGCAGAATTGTTAACATTATGGCAAATATATAGGAACCAGGATGAATGACAAGAGAATTTTAATAATAGGCGGCACAGGAGCCTTGGGCAAGATTTTAATAAAACATTATCATAAAAATAATTCATTAATTATTATGTCCCGAGATGAGCACAAACATGTTGTTTTAATGAAAGAATATAAAGATATAAAGTTTCAAATAGGCGACGTGAAAGATAAAGAATCGATTATGAGAACCATAAACGAATACAAACCAGACATCATAATTAACGCTGCTGCATTAAAACATGTCCCGGTATGCGAGATGAATGTATATGAGAGCGTCAAGACAAACATAATCGGGCATCAAAATCTTATTGATTGTATAAATATGAGCAATCATCAGATTGAAACTTTAATCTTTATTTCCACCGACAAAGCCTGTAAGCCTATTAATGTGTATGGCATGTGCAAAGCTATCGCTGAAAAACTTTATGCTAATTTTGCTGCAAAGCAGTCCGATATTAAGGTGATTATGGCACGTTATGGAAATGTTTTGGAATCGACTGGTTCTGTTATCCCCTTTTTCAAAAAACTTTTAGCGTCCGAAAACTGCGAGTTCTTACCAATAACACATAAGGAAATGACAAGATTTCTCATGACACTTGAAAATGCAGTTAAATTAATCGAGTGGGCTTACTTCCATACTGATTCCCATGGTAAGATAGTTGTTCCAAAAGTAAAATCTCTAAGGATAGTAGACGTAGCGCAAGAATTAGCTAAATCGTCCAAGCACCCTGAAGTAAAATTAAAATACATTGGAATCAGAGCGGGGGAGAAAATCCACGAAGAAATGATCAGTAGCGAAGAGTCATTAAGGTGTGTAGAATATGAAGAATATTATATGATAACAAACGAAATAACAAGTCAAAATCCTTGGGCATATAGCTCTAGAAACAATATTTTAGAAAAAGAAAATGTAGGGGAATTCCTAAAAGATAAAGGTGTATTATGAAAGTTATGGTTTTAGGACATGGAGGTATGTTGGGTAATGCAGTTTTAAAATTTTTAAAATATAAAAAAAGTACTGTACTAACAACCAATCACAGATGGCCAACGAATGATTTTAAAAATTTTGTAGAACAAAGTGAATGTGAGTTTGTAATAAATTGTATAGGAGCAATCCCTCAAAGAAAGGACGATTTCAGCGTGAATCATGAACTACCTGTATGGCTTGACCAAAATACAAATCATAGAATTGTACATCCCGGAACCGATTGTGAAGTTGATAATGACAGTTATGGCTTGTCTAAAAGAAAGGCAGTTGAGTACATTATTGACGGCGGAAGAAATACGAAAATAATTAAAACATCGATTATAGGCCACGAAATCAATAGTCGGGCCAGCTTGCTCGATTGGTTTTTAAACGAAAAACAATCCGTGAGAGGGTATAATAATCATTTTTGGAATGGGAACACAACT
>NZER01000309.1 GCA_002690445.1 Candidatus Pacearchaeota archaeon | reverse complement strand
TTTCGTTTAGCTTTATTGTCTTCATATATAGTCCACTGCTAAACAGGGTCCTTCGCGGATTATTTTTCAGTTTTTGGGGTTTTAAGCCAAGGTCTCTTTGAATTTATTGTAAAAATAATTTGTGGCTTCTTCGTTGTCCTCTAAGTATTTAAACAAACCATTTTTACCTTGAAACTTTTCTGGTATCTCTATTTTTTCGCTTGCTAGTTCCTCTATAATTTCAGGAGAAACTTTAATCCAAGCTCCAGATTTAGAAACAAAATCGTATTCAATTAATATATCTACAACCTCAAGCTCCTTCCAAATACTTGTTCCTCCTATCCTTCCTCTTTTAATTGGATAGGTTATTACCACGTTTGTTTTTTCGTTAGGAGATTTTTTTACTGTAACTTTAGACCACTGCCCTAAGATCTTATTAGTGACCCTATTTGGTGCCTTTTTGTCATCTTCTAAAATGTAATCCTTTTTGAATCTTGGTTCAAACTCGAGAATCCAGTTGGCAAAATGAAGTAAGGCGTTGCCTCCTGTTGCCGAAGTCTGTCTTATGGGGGCTTTGGAGTAGGGGTCTAGCTGTATGTCGGCTCTCACTTGGCTTATGAATATAGCCATGTGTCCTCTCTTCGTTAATGCTGTTGCAACTTTCTTCATAAACACAGAGCTTATCGTAGCTCCTCCCGCTACTTTAGTCGCGTCATCAAGAGCTTTCTCGCTGTCTCCTTTTGTTTGTAGTCCGTCAACAGAATCCAATATGAATACATATCTTTTGCCTTCTTCATTGAATTGGATTAGCATTTTCATCATATCGAAAACAGATTCATAAATATTACTCTCGTATATGAAACATGTTCCGTCTTTCCAACTTTCTGGGTCTGCTGTGTGCACAAAATTTACACCGCATCTTTCTCTCATCTCAGGGGTCAATCTTCCTTCGCATTTGAAATATACCGCTCTGGAATTAGGCATCTTAAGGAAGTGTCTAGCTACCTCTAAGGCTTCGGACGTCTTTCCTCCTTCGTTTATGCCACAGAAGCGATGCAGCCCCGGACCAAGCCCTCCTCCGGTCTCTATGTCTAGGGTTAGGGAGCCTGTCGAAACTTTATATTCTATAGCCTCTTCATAATTATAATGATCTTCTTTGTGTGTCTTTAGGAATGATGATAACTGCTCTGATGCTGTTAGAACGTTATCCGGTTGTTTTGTTTTCTTTTTTGCTGTCATAATTTAAAAAATTTAATAATGTTTTAGGTTTTCTTTTGATTGTTTTATCTTTTCCAATCTTCTGTTTCCCTATTATAGCACGTTCTTTTGTGAAGTCAAGTTTAAAAAGTCTTTTTTGTTTCTCTAGGAAAGCTCTAAATTTTTTGCTTTGGAATTGCGCTAGGCTTTCCATTTCAAAAGAAAGGAACTCGAAGGAGAGTTTGACGAACACTTCTTGCCCATACTCATCTATTAAGAGTCCTGCTATTCTCATCTCTTGCTCCCAGTTAATTTTTGCTGGATTTTTGCAGAACTTGAGAATGATTTTTAAACGGGTATTGTAATTGGCTTTTAATCTTCTGGCAATCAAGACTTTCCTTCTTCTAAAAGTTTCAAGTCACATTCTACCATACGCTGTACCAGTTTGTCAAACGAAATCTTGGGGGTCCATCCAAGCTCTTCTCTAGCGAGGCTGGAATCTCCATGAAGAAAGGTAAGTTCTGCAGGACGATAAAATTCTTTGTTTATTTCTGCTAAAATAGTGTTTTCTTGGAAAACTCTAAATTTTTCTTCCATTCCCTCCCCACTCCAAAGACCGTAAACACCAGCATGCCCAAAGGCTGATGACACAAATTCCTTGACAGAATGGGTTTCGTTACTTGAAAGAAGATACTCTTTTGGTTCTTTTTGGTTGAGCATCTGCCATACACCTCTAACAAAATCCTCAGAATCAGACCAATCTCTGATTGAATTTACGTTGCCTAGTTGGAGGGGTTTAAATTTTTCTTTTTTATCAATAGCTTTCTTTATCCTCGCTGCAGCCTTTGTTATTTTCCTTGTGACAAACTCCTCACCTCTTCTGACACCCTCGTGGTTGAAAAGAATACTGTGAATTGCAAACATATCATACGATTCTCTGTAAACTTTAACTATGTGTCTAGCTGCCGCTTTAGATGCTCCGTATGGGCTTCTAGGTTTGATGGGGTGTTTGAGGTCTTGGGGAGAGTAGTTTACGTCACCAAATTCCTCCGAACTGCCAGCACTGTAGAACCTGCATTCAGGTTTAAATTTTCTTAAAGACTCCAAACATCTAATAACACCGAGAGTGTTGACCTCAAAGACCTGTAGCGGCATATCCCAACTGCAGCCAACGAAAGAGTTTGCCCCAAAGTTAATAAAATAATCTGGTAAAATTTCTTTTACTAAATTATTAATTGAAACTGCGTCTGTCAAGTCGCCGTAGACTAATTTAAAATTAGGGTCGTCTTGGAACGCTTCTATATTGGATTTATTTACATTAGATGTCCTGCGCATCATGCCATAAACCTTTAGCTCTCCAAGTCTAAGTAGATACTCTGCCATGTTTGCTCCGTCTTGTCCGAGAACACCTGTTATTAATACTTTTTTATTCATTTTTATGTTATACTTAGTTTTATAAATTTTCAGCTAAAGTAAATTGCCAATCATAATCTATATCGAAAGCCTCTAGTTCGTTCATGGGAAAAAGCTTGATGCTTCCTTCTTCAAGGAAGTCTCCCATAAACATGTAGTCTTTTATAATATCCATTCTGGAGGCGTATAGAACATGTGCAGCTTTATAGGTAGGCTCAACCGCTTTAGTATTCATTATCGTTTGATCTTCTGGCCAAGGTGTTATCATGAGCCCTTCCTTATTCCAAAAGTAATCCTTCTGCTCGATGACCCCGAATAAGTTTTCTTCTTCTTGCTTAACGAATTGTCTGGTAAACTCATTGATGGTATCTATTTTTAAAAGGGGAGAGCAACTATTGATTTTGATAACATATTTGAAGGGCAGTTTGTCGTGCCACTCGTATATTTTTTTTAAGTCGTTGTCATTATTAGCTGACTCATGGCTTCTTTTAAAGATATTTACTCCCAGTTTATCCGCTTCGTCTATAAGCTCTTGCTCATGTACAGAAACGTAGAAATTCTCTTTGGGAATATAATCACTAAGTAGGACTTTAGTCATAGCCATCCCAAAAAGATTGCTTCCCTTGAACGGTCTTAGCATTTTATTGGGTACTCTCTGGGAGTTTAGTCTCGCTTGAATTATAAATAATATATCTTTTATATTTTTCATGTCTTGGGTTTAAAGCTTTTGTCTTTCCATAATTTATAAAATTGTTTAACAAATATTTCGTAAAGGTCTTCTCCTTCAGTTACCATGCAGTACTCTTCTGTTCTGTTTAGGGACGCATTGAATAGGTTGCAAGAACCGTTCAGAACACGTCTCCCGTCGATAAGCATTAGCTTATAATGCAACATCTCCCCATTATAAATTCTTATTCTGTCAACAAATCCCTTTTCTAATAAATAAGGAACAGTCTCAATTTCTTCGTTATGCACATCTTTTTGTTTTTTTTCTAAACTTCTAGAGTCTAGTATTATTTTAATATCTACGCCTTTCTTTAGAGCCTTTGATAAAGCATAGGCTATTGGCTTCCATGTAAACCAAAAAGTGGCTAGCTTTATTTCTTTTTTAGCTTCATTTATCTCGTCTATAAAGAACTCTTTTATGTCCTCTTCTGGGCTAAATATTACTCTCTTAACGCTCGTATTCATTTCATGCGCTCTTTAATAGTAGTTATGTCAGCGACGTCTTTAGGGCGTCTTGTTTCTTTTTTTCTTTGCAAAAGAATATCTAAATTAGCAAACTTAAACCCTAGTTTAGTAAAGTGGTGCTCTGGGTTTTTGATTAAAGCATCGTCTGGGACCTCTTTATTAAAGAAGCACCAGTTTTCAGACACTAGATCTACGTCATCATATCCTTTTTTATTTGTTAAGAAGCTGCTTATAGATCTCCTGTGTTTCTTTAAGCATGTAAAGTCAATATCATTATCTTTCTTTATGCCGAGGGCTGTCATTATGCTGGAGCCTACTATGCATGTGTCTTCTTTGGGTATCTCAAGAGATAAGAGAGCCGTGTTTAGTTTATTTAGTTTTACAAGATGTTTTATATGAAACGTGTGTTCAAAATTATCACCTACATGAACAATGTTGTCATAATAATAATCACTAATCAAGCTTTTATACTTTTCTCTAACTTTCTTCTTGAGCTCTTCGACTTCAATGCATATTAGCTTGTCAGGGAAATTAGTCTTAGCTCTAAAAGATGGGTTCCATTTGTGAATAAAAAGGATACTCATTTTTCTACAACCTTTCATTCGGGAGAACTTCTTTTCTATTCTATCTTTTGAAATGTCGTCTACCTCATATAGAAGGCGACCAAAGTCTTTGTAGCTCTCTTCTTCGAACTCTAGTTCGTGGGTTTCTAGTATTTCAAAATCTTTGGATATGTCTTCCTTAATGCGCTCGTAAAATTTGTGTACTGTCCCCCATAGAACAACTGGAAAACAGAAACTAGCCTTAAGGAAAAGGTCTCGGCGCTTAGCCTCAATAGTATTAATCTCGTCTTCAGTAAATCCATTTTCTTTGAACCATTTTAAGCCGTAATTGAAATACGTTTTTTCATTAACTTTTTTATTATATAAAACCGCCCTCCAGTCCTCTCTAACTTCGTAAGGAATTTTTTCTACGCCAAAAAATAAACTGCACGCAGCCCTATGCGAACAATCTAATAAGTATTTATTTTTATTAACTAATAAGGGGTGCTCCTCTAGGTACCCTTTACTTTCAAAGCTTTTCGCTAGTTTTTCAAAATCTTTTGTAAATAAATTGCCATTTGGGTGGCGGAGGGTGGAACATCTATGAAACTGCATTTTTTCGTAAAGCTTTTTTGCTTCAGAAAAGTCTCTCTTTCCATAAAATCCTTCTAAAAAAATATATCTAACCACTAAATCCAGTCTACAAAACTTATCGTTGTGAGTCTGGCTTCTTAATAGCTCTAGTGGGCTGACTTCCATTTTTTTAAAATGCCTCTCCGGACAAGTTTAGTTCGTGTCCTTTCCCTAGGTTCCTGTAAACAACCCCTTTTCCTATCTTGTTTTCTAGATAAAACTTTAAACATTTATAATGAGCTAAAAAGTTGTCACAGGGGTAGGGCATAGAAAACCTCTTTCCTTCTTGAAAAGAATGGTGACTAATTTCTCCAACCTCGACTCCTCTCGGTCTTCCGTCTATACCAACAAAGTCAACGTGCCTCGCTCCAAGTAAAGTAGCTAAGACTACTAGCTTAGGTGCTACTCCAATTTTCCCTTGAAACCTTAAGATGTGGGGAAAAATTGGGTTCTTTATTTTCTCTTGGAGTTCTTTTATGTTGTTTGGGTTCTTGTTATAGTCTTCGACCCCTATTATCGTCTCGTTTTCTGTGATATAATCTACGAATTCTTTCCTAAGGTGATCGACCTCGTTGCCGAGCACACAGAAGGAGACTTTTATATTCTTTATTTTTTTATTAAGAAAGAAGTGATTGCAGGAAAAAATAAAATCGTACTCTTCTGGGTTCCAATTGTAACAATTAGTGGTAGGTCCGCCTCCTATAACTAAAATTTTCTTATTTTTAAATTTATCAAAATCAATAACATTTTTATAGATAATTTCCGGGGTCTTTACTATTTCTCCTTTTATGAAGTTAAATTTATTTAAATAAGATTCTCCTCTTTTTTTATTTTCCGAGAAGTTTTCTTCCGAAGTTATAAATCAAGATTCTATAGTGTCAGAGTTTTGCCAGTTCAAGTTGTAGAAAGCTTCAGGGTTTAGGGTTTTTATGGACTGGCTCACAAAATGTTTATGGGACTTAACCCCTAAGTTTTCTTCTGACATCTTTTTCTGATTCAGTAACGCTTATAATTCCGTTCCCATATGCTTTTTCTAGTTCTCTTATCCCGCTAACTAATTTAAAGAGTCCTTGTGGTTCAACTGAGCTAAGGTGGTCTGAACCCCACATGCTTCTGTCAAGGGTTATGTGCCTTTCTATTATAGTAGCTCCAAGATAAACAGCCGCGACAGAAGTTCCCAGTCTAAATTCATGGCCACTATAGCCAACCTCGCAACCATACTTTTCTTTTAATGTTTCAATGCATGATAAGTTTAACTCTTCGAGGGGGGCTGGGTAGGTTGAATTGCAATGCAATATGGCGAAGCTGGATTTGCTTTTTACTGTTATTCTTTCTTCTAAAAATGAAACAGCTTCTGAAATTTCATCTTCCGTACTCATACCTGTGGATAAAATCACTTTTTTACCACTTGATAGACAGCCTTCTAATAGGGCTTTGTTTGTCAACATCGCTGAAGGAATCTTAATGAATGGCAGGTCGTACTTTAAGAGAAACTCCAAGCTTCCTAAGTCCCAAGGCGAAGCGCTCCACCTTATTTTTCTCTCTTTACAGTATTTGTCTATCTCATCGTACTCCTCTTTGCCAAACTCTGTCTTATGTTTGTACTCCAGATAGGTCATACTGCCCCAAGGAGTGTCTTTTGCGACGTTTTTCTGATGATCTGGTACACATACATCCGGGTCTCTTTTTTGAAACTTAACCGCGTCACAGCCAGCAGCAGCGGCTATGTCTACAAGCTTCTTGGCTATACTTAGGTCTCCGTTATGATTTATCCCTATTTCGGCTATAATATAAGTCTTTTTCATTTAAGGTCTTGGCAGAAGATTAGATGTCCTTCGGCTCCTGTTCTTTCGACAGAGTCGTAGTGCTCTTCTAACTTTGATAAAATGTAGGAACATTCTTTCTCTTTTCTTCCGTGCATTTCTAGAGCTATGTTCTTAATCTTTTTTATTAAATCTGTTTCAAAAAGGTGGGGTAGTATTTCGTGCTCTGATCCTTCGCAATCTAACTTAAGAAAATCTATTTCTCCTAAGCTGTAGTCTTCGAAAATTTGCTTAAAGTCTAGCGTTTTAATCTCTTCGTCTTCTAGTTGGTAATCCCATTTCATTCTTCTCTCTCCTATGTAGGAGTCTGCTCCTTTAAAAACGGCTTTATGTCCTCCTGTGTTGTCTTCGTTATAGCGACAGCCAATGACTGGGTTTTTTCCTTTTATTGCGGCATTTACGCATTTGTTATTCTCGAAACCTTTTAAATTATTTTGAGCTATCAAAAAGTTCTCCTCAACCATTTCAAAAGACAGCACTTTACAGTTAGGAAAGAGTCTGCAAGCTAAAAGGGAAAAACATCCTATGTGACAGCCTACATCAATTATAACTTTAGGGTCAGTTAGACCCCAAGATTTTAATCGATAGCAATCTGTTTCCATGACCTCATAAATACAATACTTGTCCTTAGTATTTTCTCTAAATTTAAATTCAGCTTTTGACATTAAGTTCTATCCCTTTTGATTGAAGCCAATTTTTAATGCTTGGCTGCGCCTCTGAGTTAGCTACAATATCCCAAGGTATTTCGCAGCCTTTATTATCCATAAAAGCTTTCTCTTCTTCTTTATAAAAGTGGCTGCCGTGCTCGTCTAGGTCCCATCCTATAGTGGTTATAGATTTTACTCCTACATGTACCGCCATGTATAAAACGGTCTCCAGCATTATGCCGGGGCCTGTCATTCTCTTGTCTTTGCTTTCTGTTATTAAAAAATCATCGTAATTTCTCTTGATAGCTAAAGTGTTATCTTTCCCTCCTATTTCTTCCACTAAGGGAACTTGGAAAAATATATCATGCTTTTGAGCGAGGCTCCATCTCTGTCCTCTCGGATAATTACTGCTAGCTACTACCACTTCTGGCCGGTGGTCTATGTATCTATACGGAATGTTAACGTAGTCAATAGGTAGATTAGAGCAATTCCAAAAATGAAAATCTGTTTCTTCTTTAAACTTATCGTAAGCCTGCTTTATAGAAAAGACTAGATTATTTTGTAGTAGCTCTCTTGTTTCTTTGTTGTCGTGTTTATTTAGAGATGGGCCACAAGCTAAAATATAACAGTCTTGTCCTTCTTTGTAATTAAAGAGCTTATCTAAATCCATTCCTATAAGAATTATAGGCCTTACTTGGTTAAAAGTCAAGAAAAAACCTCGCCCCCCAAACGGAGGCGAGGTGTTTCGGTCTTTAGTTTAATAATTAATTACCTCCTGCTTTAGCCTTGTCATCACCCGAACTGTATTGCCAGTATTTCTTAGGTGAGAATTTTGGTTGAGATAGTCATGTTTTTATCTGGTTGTTACATCATATGGAGCTTTTGCTTGGCGTGAGCTATCATCCATCTGTCCTTTTTGTCTAGATGGGACCTAAGGTGATCGTCTATTTGTCTAAGCATTTCTGGCTTTTCTCCCATATGCTGGTCTCTCACCTTTTGTATGCCCTGCACAACCTTTAATAGAGTGGAACTGGCCCCTCTAGATGGTATAGCAAAGGGGGCTACGGCTGAAACGATCTTCAGCCCAATAGACAAAACTACTAAAAATATAACAATCCCAACTATCCAGTAGACTTTACCCATTAGGCTAGAATACTTAGTGGCAGCAAGAGCGTTCTTTTGGTTGACGGCTTTAAGCTGTACCTGCGCAGTGTTCA
>NZER01000308.1 GCA_002690445.1 Candidatus Pacearchaeota archaeon | reverse complement strand
TCTACTTCAATGGCTCGGTTATCCCCTTGGATGCCCCCGACTTTAAGGCGCTAATTGAAAGGCAGTTCGGGCTGAACCCCACCGAGACCGAGGGCAGATATGCCCTGTCTAGCCTGGAGAATGAAGCCCTTACTGAAGGGAAGAAAGTAGAGGTTTATCGCCTAACCCATTGGGATAGAGCCAGTGGTATCCTCTACATTGATATGGGAGACGGCGAGACACTAAAGCTGGACGGTAAAACCATCAAGAGGGCCAGCAATGGCGACGACGGGGTTTACTTTGCTAGGGAGAAGTGGCAACAACCCTTCAAGCCTGATTTGGAGAAGGCCATCTCGCCTTGGGCATATCTCACCGATGACCTTAACTTCGAGATAGGTGAGCTTGTAGCCCTAAGACCAGAGCAGCAAAGGGAGGTGGCTAAGTTCTGGGTATTGAGCCTCTTTTTCACCGAGGAACTTCCCACCAAGCCAATACTATGCCTGACCGGGGATGCTGGCTCTGGCAAGAGCCTCTTTCTACGAAGGCTTCTGCACTTCCTTTATGGCAACGGAGACCTCGACACCATACGAGGTCAGGATGACTTCTGGGCTTCCCTATCGGCTAACCACCTACTGGCGCTCGATGACCTTGAGAGCGATAAGACGCCCAAATGGGTCATCCCGGAGCTCAAGCGGGCGGCAACCGGCCAGACAATCTCTCTCAGGAAGCTATACACCACCAACACCCAGGTCAGTTTCACCCCACGATGTTTTGTGGCTTTCACGTCAATTAACCCGCCAATTGACGATAGCGCCCTAGCGGAAAGGTTGATTATTCTCCGGCTGAAAAAGCGACCAAGCAAGACGCCGGAGAGCAAGCTCCTCCGCATGGTGAAGGGGCTACGAGACAGGATGTGGGATGGCCTTATCCTTGAGCTTAATGCCTTAATCCCCAAGTTGCTAGAGCCTCCCCCCGATAGCACCTTCAGGATGGCGGATTGGGCTTCATTGATAGAGCGAATAGAAGGGAGGGACAAGGTTGAGCCGCTACTCCAAGGACTCACTACTTTTCAGGATGAGGCTCTCCTGGAGGATTCGCCGCTACCAGCCATAATCGAGGAGTGGCAAAGTGGGAAGGATGTCTGGCTAACCCCAGCGCAGCTTTATGGCGAATGGAGCACACTATCACAGGAAGGAGGGCTCTACTTCCCCTTCAAGAATGCTCGAAGTCTTGCGATGCACCTAACGAATGTCAGGCACAACTTGGCAAGAGTCTTTGGGTTGGATTGGGAGAAAAGTATTAAGCGGGGGAGTAAGGTCGTTTATCGTTTCTCGAAGTGATTATGCACCACTGTCACCACTAGATTAGCGTTTTTCAAAAAGTATATATAGCCTTATAGGTGACAATTTATAAAGGTGAAAAATGGCGTTTTAGTGGTGCTAGTGATGCATCGTGAACAAATTGATAAACAATCGGAAAACAATACTTGGCAATTTGCCTGATAAACAGGTGGAATAACAGCTGATAAACAGCTTGAAAACAGGAGTATATTGATGGCGGTAACAGAGAAACAACTCAAAGCAAATCGAGAGAACGCGAAAAAAGGCGGCGTAAAGACTCTAGAAGGCAAGGCATTGGTCCGGCTCAATGCTCTAAAACACGGGCTTCTCTCCTGTGAGGTATTGCTTGCTAGAGAGAGCGCAGAGACTCTAGCCGAGCTTGAGGTAAAGCTGATAGCAGAACTCCGGCCTCAGGGAGAGCTTGAGATAATTTTAGTTGACCGCATCGTGTCCAACATCTGGAGACTCAAAAGGGCACTGATGGTGGAAAGGCAAACTATGGAGTGGGAATACACACAGGCAATAGCGGGCAACCCCGACCCCTTTGCTGACCTCCTCCCCAGCCTTCCCCAAGAATCTGAAGAGCAGACCGAAAGACGAGCCTATCGAAACATGATAGCCAGCGATTACACGGAGAAGATTATGAGATATGAGGCCGCTATCGAAAGGCAAATCTACAAAGCTGTTCATGAGTTGATAAGATTACAGATGGCGAGGGGAGGGGCAAAACCACCCGCACCGGCGGCCATAGACATAGACACACCACACGAAGGGTAAATGGGTTTGTTTGGCAAAATAGTCATCCAACGGTCAGTGCTCGAAGGCCGAAATTTTACCCTCCGGAAAATTTGTGAGTTTTGACAAAAGGCTTACGTAACTACACCAATAGGACTTGTGTGACAAAGGACACCTCTAGAAACCTGTGACCCCTTTGAATTTTGCCCGTACTGCGTTCTCTTCAAGAACAAGAGCTTCAAACTTCCATGTACCATAAGGCTCCAAATTACTGATAAAGGCAGATGTGCTCCCTACTTGAGCCCCAGTCTTATCATAAAGATAGAAGTCAATTTGCACGAATGAATACTCATTCGAAGAACGGTTGGCTACGGTTCCTGTCAAATATCGGAGGCCGAGTTCATCCTGTTTCCATTCAAAAAGGCTCCAAGTACCATTGTGCTCCCTACCCACTAGATTGACATTGTCGCTAATATCGCCTTCTATCGCTTCGTCAATCTCTCGCATTATTTGCTCTGATGCCTGTTCCAGTGTTTCGATTGCCTGTTCCAGTGTTTCGATAATACCCATCTCCTCAAGCTGCCTTACAACGTCGGGATGCCGCAACATGACCACGAGGCGAGGTTGGCCGAGAATATTGTCCAAGTTTACAATTGTATCGCTGAAAGAGAAACTATCTTTGGCTACTATATGGAATCCGAGTCCACCTCCATGATAAACCCTCAAGAATCCAGCGAGAAGCATTGCCACGACAGCGAAAATGATTAGCACAATCCATCGCTGACGTAGCTTTTGTCTTGGCAGGTTGACTTGTTCAGTGTTATTCTCCATTCAGACAACCCTCAGGAGTTTAATGGCCACGGTGTGAATCAGTCGGCCCTCTTATAGTGTTGCGACATTATTATAGTCCCCGGAGTTGGGTTTTACAATACATTATATCATTGCAGCTCTATCAAACAGACTTGCGGCAGTATAGATGACAGTGTAATAACTTTTCACGACAACGGTGCCTTGTAGTGCTTCAAGCTATCTTGGAATGTCACCGACCTCGTATATCTTTGTACCATCTCTAGGCTCTCCCACCTTCCCAAATCTTTAATTGTCATGGTATCCACTCCAGCTTTCCTCAAGAGACAGGCAAAGGTTCTCCTGAAGGTGTGAGGGTTGCAGGGGAGGCCAGTGGCTTTTTCCAGCCTGCGTAGCATTGATACAATCCCCCACTGGTTCAGGCCCCAGATGTTACCGTCGGGTTGATACTCGGTAAGCCAAGATTGAAGATATTGCTCCGATAACTCACCGAAAGGGGCTAAACCCTCCTTGTTCCCCTTGCCTATAGTTCGGATGGTACGGTTCCCCCAGTCGATGTCGTTTCTCCTGATATTAGTTAATTCTGAAAGCCTTAATCCGGACTCGGTGAATACCGCTATGATTGCCTTGTCTCGTGCAGAATCACACTTGTCTATCAATCCCTGTACTTGTTCGGCAGTAAGGCTTGGTAAGATTATGGCTGGCCTCTTGGGAGCATCGACCCAAGCGACTGGGTTATTCTCTGGTTTGAAGGGGAGCCCAGACCTTGGGCTGTAGAGCCAATTATAGAAAGCCCTCAAGTCTTTGAAGTACCCATATTTGCCACCTATTGAGCAGGAGAGAGACCGTAGGTAGCGGTTTATGTCTGAAGTCTTTGGAGAAAGCCCCAACACACTCAAGGCTTTTGACAAGATGATGCGATAGTCCCTAATGGTATTGGGAGAGATGCCCTGCCTGCGGGATTTTATAAAGGAGTTAAGGGTATTGTCGATGGCTGCAAGTTTTTCCCTGTCATTGGACTGGGGCAGAAGGTCGAGGATTACTCCTATGAGTCTTTGACTAGGTTGTCGTTTACCGTGTTTGACCTGAGAAATATAGGATTTGCTTAACTTTCCTGTTTCTGCAATAGTGGAAGTTGAGAACTTGTTAAGCAGTTTGAGCGTGTCCGGTCGGCTCATAACCGATTGGTCGTTGGTTCGAATCCAGCCGGGCCCACTAGATTTTGAAGCTGTTTTCCTCATTTTTTCCTCCTTTTGATGGTTTGCACAAATTCCCTTGTTAAGCACTTTGCTTAACAACTTGCCCCAAATTTTGAAGCTAAATAGCTTCAGTGTGTTGCTTAACAATTTGCTTAACTTTTCTCATCGTTAACCCCCTTTCTCTGTCTTAGGTTTTCTCCTGTTAGTCTATGACGGGAAGATAGGTACATCGGCAACCCTTCTTGGATGTACAACCGATGAGGGGCAATGAAGGCGCTTTATCAATAGGATAAATACCAGCAGCAGCTTCGCAGACAGAACAATTATACTCATCGAGTGCAGGATATATTTCAACCTTTTCGACTACGCCTGATTCCTTGTATTGCTCCAAGGCAGCTTTATTGCTAGCAGCTATTTCCCTTTTAACATCTTCAGCCTTCTGAATTCTAACCCTTTCCCATTCTTCTTCAATTTGCTTTGCCCCTTCTTCGGTGACTAATACTCGTTGTCGGTCAGAGGGGCGGGTTCGCACGTAGATGAGACTACCGCATGAGGGACACTTCTTTTTACGTTGAGGGACTGGGTCGAGTGGAGCGTTGCAGTACGGGCACGTCTTACCTATTACGCTCCTTTGAGACGTCTCCTCCGTTTTCGGGTATTGCGGCTCTCTAGAAATAACCTTTGGAACCTCGTTTTCTTTTTGTCTTTTGAATCTGTCTAAGAATCCCATTTCCTCCTCCTCTCGGTTAATTCGTGAGCTTCCTCAGACCTCTAACGTCGCCTTGCCTGTTGCTCTCTTCATTACACGCTTGCCCACTTTGCAACTTTTTGACGGCGTTGACATCGCCAAGGATACGGGCTGCCTTGTAGAGATTGCTTCTGAGTCCCATTGCTGGCCTCCCTTCTGGTTTCAAGTACTTCCCGACGTCACCCTTTACTTTGGCCGCTTAAAAATAAAGAGGACATTAGTAGTTGTCCCAAACCCAGCACCCATAGGCAGAACAGCTACTAGCTCCCATCCTTCTTCACCCCATTTATCCAAGTCTGGATTGACTGAGAGCTTCAGAAGCCCCTTCGAGGCGACCGATTCTATTTTGTATTCCCACTTCATTTTAACCCTCCTTTAGATTTATTCTTCTTCTATATACTCGCTGTTTGCAAGCACCGGAGCAATGCTTCTGGCGCGGGTCTTTCTGCTCTGCCCAAGAGCCACAACCGGCGCATAGAAGCACTTTGGTCTCGCCGGCTATCTCCCACATAAACATGAGGTACATGGCAGAGAGGAGCGAATCAGGAAATAGGCGCATTTCCTTACCCCTGAAGGGAAGTACTTGGGGACAAACTTGGTTCCTCAAGCGCTTGTTTACCTGAAGACAGACATAGTATAGGGCGGGCTCCATGACATCGCCCCGACGCCATCTTTCGAGTAGCTGCGGTTCATGCTGGGGACTGGACAACACCTCACGAATGCGTCCTCTTGAGTAACCCTTCGTTTGGCTAGGCCAATCTTTAAGCTTCGTTGGACTGTAGACTTCACACCTACCGTTTGCACGTTCCCACTCTAGCTCTAGTGTGATTCGGTCTATGCTAGGCCACGAAACAATTTGCCGCAGTTTGCCCTCCATTTTGTCATACACCAAGTCCCATATGGTCAACAACACGCTCATTTGCTGAATCTCCTGCTTCCACCGACCAACAGATTCACCAAGGATAACTTCGCTACCCTTCGCCTGAGCTAATATCACATCGTGTCCGAGCAATCCGTACTTACCAGCAAACTTCATCATTGCTTCCTCAGTTTCTCCCAAGTCGCCGAATTCACGGTGCAATGTGGGCTCTGCCAGTGGCGGGTACTGCCGTAGCGTTTTTCCTTCGGGCACCAACCAAGGTGGTTGTTGGTCAATCCAATCTACATCAATCTGATTCGGGTCGATTTCCAGCGTGTTATTTACAGAATAACCGCCCTCAGACACACGCCAAAGGAAGGCGAAAGACCCATGAGTCATGTCCAAGAATGGAATTCTTCCTTGTTTGTTACGCTTGTCGTTACTTATCTTTTTGAGATGCATCACGTATTCATAGTAACATAAACGTGTAGAGAATTCAACAAAGGAGGGAATCGCAGTGACAAGCCTGAGAGAAGTGAGACTGGCAAAGGGACTAAATCAGAGGGAGCTTGCCGAAGCATCACACACCCCGCAGGCCCTCATATCCGCAATAGAGCGGGGAGTTCTGAAACCGTGGCCTAAAGTAGCGTATCGAATATCAGGGGCTCTGGAAGTTCCTATTGAGAAGTTGTTCCCTGAAGAGATAGGGAGATTGCACCCTATGAAGTAGATTGAAATATGTTGAATGATAGGAAGCCTCGGCATGCAGCGGCCAAACTGACCATGCCGAGGCTCATACCAAAGCACAGGAGGTAATCCCATGCTCCGAAGAAATTATAGCACAGATGGCAAGAGACCGGTGTATCTGCCGGATGGCAAAAAGATTGGCTACTTCGAAGGAGACGCTCTTATCAAGGAAGTGAATGGTTCAAAGCACAGATTGATGCGACCACCGGCTTGGGCACTTGACGCTGCTATCTTTGAGGAACAGGTGAAGACCAACGCTAGAGAAATCATCATCTGGGATAAGGAGACTGACATCAAATACCGAGCGTCAGTGGAGCATTTCGATAAACAGAAGCACGTGCTTGACCGTGGCTTTGGGAAGCAGTATTTCCTGATGCTCTCCAAGTGGCAAGTCATCGAGCCAAACGGCAATGGACCTCATCAGCTAGCCTTTGCCCTTCCGGAGGTCGCAAATGCCTGATATCGGGCTATATGAGGCCATAGAGCTATACAAGCGCTGGGGACTCGCCATCTTACCTATTGCTCACAGGTCAAAAAAACCATTAGTGGACTGGAAACCACTTCAGCGGCGAAAGGCTGACAATGCTGAGCTTGGTAAGTGGTTTGGAAATGAGCACCACAAGAACATCGGGATAGTATGTGGTAGGGTATCCGGCAATCTTGTAGTGCTTGACTTTGACAAACTGGCGGCATTCCAGGAATTCGGGGGCAAATGGAAGGAACTCAGGGGAACAGATGTCCAAGAAGAGACTCCAGTGGTGAAAACAGGCCGAGGATTTCAAGTCTATCTGAGAATACGGCAAATCGTGAACAAACGGAGGCTTACTGGTAGGCTCGATATTCAAGGAGAAGGTAGCTATATTGTGGCACCGCCCTCAATTCACCCCAGTGGGGCGGTCTACCAGTTTATGAACCCTCAAGTAACCGAGATTCTCCAGATTCACAGCCTAGTAGACTTGGGCGTTGAACTACCGGAAGGGCCAGTGGGTGATAAACAGGCAAATTATCAGACAAATCATAATGAGGTAACCGAAATAGCCCAACTTGTCGCACCCCACTGGAAACAGGACTATAGGCATGAATTAGCTCTGTCTCTATCGGCTTATCTGGCTAAGCTTGGCTGGGCACTGCCGATGGTCAAGGAAGTCATCAAACGGGCCTCCAAGGACGATAATGAGCCCAAGGATAGACTAAGGGCAATTGAAGATACTTTTGCCAAGATAAAGGGCAACCAGCCGGTGAGGGGATTCAAGGGCCTGGAGGAGATATTGCCTAAAGCTACCCTCGATAGGGTTGAACTACTGGCAAAAAATGCTCGTGTGTCTCCCTTGATACGAAAGGTCGACGAAATAAGGCTAAGCAAGGGGCAAACCTTCCTGAAGAAGAGACATATAGCTGAGGTAGTGAATGATGAACTCAATGAGAGAGGCAAGTTCCTGAGAACCCCCGGCGATGAACTCTTCTACTTCAATGGCTCGGTTATCCCCTTGGATGCCCCCGACTTTAAGGCGCTAATTGAAAGGCAGTTCGGGCTGAACCCCACCGAGACCGAGGGCAGAT
>NZER01000307.1 GCA_002690445.1 Candidatus Pacearchaeota archaeon | reverse complement strand
CTGTTGCGTAGAACTGGATTCATAGGTGTTCTAACCTCCTTCGCTTCATATTATAACACTCTGTGCTGGAGTGTCAAGCGAAAAAGTAAATTATTTTCCGCTACTAGGTGGGTGATGGGGGATATCCGTGACTCGTCGGTAATCATCTTCGAGCCGGACTATGTCGTTTATTTCTGTAGTACTCACCTCAACGAGGCGCACATCCCCCCCTTCAGCACAAAAACGATGAATAGTGCCGGGGAAAACATGAAAAACACCACCAGGTTCAAGGATGTGGCGCTCGATTTCGCCTCCTTTTTTATATGGGCCCGCCTCTAACATAAGGGTGCCGTCCAGAACCATGATGGTCTCTTCTTTCATTTTATGATACTGGCGGGAAAGGCGATGGCCCTTTTTAATAAATAAAATTTTACCCACATATCGATTAGCTTGGGCCCACAACTCCTCGTGGCCCCATGGTTTTGGTGTAATACTTGGTGTCTTCAGCATTTTATCCTCGCAATAAAGTTCTACGGTCCTGATTTAGTTTGCCCGCAACCTCCGCTACGGCGCCCACCACCACATAAGATTCCTGGAGGCCTCCTTGTTGGACCGTCACCAACGTGAAGTCATGTCCCGAGTGTAATTCACCAAGGCGCCCTTCTCTTAAAAGCTTATCATAACCAGGAGCGGCTCTTAAATTCACAACATATTTTTCGTTGATCCATACCTCTTTAAGAGAAAATTGTGGTACCGCAACCCTTTCCAATCGTGAATTAAAAGTCGTCTCATTCACCACTTCCACAAACTTAATCATTTAACCACTTCCTTTTAATAAATAGATGCTATCATTGCGTACACGCCATGTGCGCCCATTTACGAGTACGCGGGAATAGCCTCCCTGTGGGGAACACTTGGTGACCACCGCAATGGTGGGAACCTGTGTGACTCGCACTTCAAGGGGAATAGTTAACTGAAGTTCGCCGGGGCCCGGCTCGCAATCTATTAGCTCCACCGACTGTGGGATATGTACCAAGTCTCCGACTCTGTGAGGGCTCATCATTAGGCGCTAAACTCTTCCTCAATTGACGGCAGCTTAGGGGCTGCCGCGCGACGGAGGCCTTCGTAGGCCTCTAAAATAGAAGAGATTTCAGAGGCACGCAAATCAAGATCGAGCAGCACCTTACGAAATTCAACGAGCTTTTCTTCTGCGGCCGCACTGTTCACGGTTGCGTCCTCGGCGCCCCGTAGCTCAGTTTGAATCTCCTGAAAAAGATTGATAAGCTGTTGAACTGAGTCTGCGCGGAGAGCGAAGAGCTTCGCAGCTTCAGCATACACGCAGTCGTCCTCTACCGTGTAAGATAATTTAATTGGCATCTTAATTCCTTTCGTACTTAAAAAATGGCTTGCCATGCTGTGGAGGCCAGCAGCCCTCCAGTAGCGGTAGCAAGGATCCACACAAGGCGCACATTATTATTTTTCCACGCCTCTAAAATATCTAGGCGTGCGTCCAGCCGGCTAAGGCGTGCGTAAAGCCCGCTGTCGGGATTATACACCGCTTCGGCGATCTTAGAAATATTTTCCCCTAACTCATGCTGCTTGTCGAGAAGCACCTGCATCTTGGTTACCATCTCAGTCATCATCACAGTAAGGTGTTTGGTTTCGTCCTCATCAGCCATGTGCATCCCTCCGACTTCACTAAATAGGGCTATCTCTCAACAATGGCATGAGAAGTTGTAATTAATGTTCCCGCGGCCGAGACTGCATTCTGCAGTGCCACCCGAGTCACTTTTAAAGGATCAATGATTCCGGCCTCGTACATGTTCACATGCGAAAAGTCTCGAAAATTATGACCGCAATTTTTCTTCGCATTTTGAACTTCAGATTGAATTAGGTCTGGAGAGAGTCCACAATTAGTTGCCATTTGTCGGAGAGGTTCGAGGGCTGCGCCCTGCACGATCTCTACTCCAAACTGCTGGTCGTCATTCTCTACTTTTACCTTCAACTTCTGACTACACTGGACGAGGGCCACTCCACCGCCGGGTAGGATACCTTCCTCTTGGGCTGAACGAACTGCTTCCAGCGCATCCTCAACGCGATGCTTTTTCTCTATCATTTCAACTTCTGTAGCGGCCCCCACATTAATTACGGCGACGCCTGCAGCTAATTTTGTAATGCGCTCCTGAATTTTGTCGCACTCCATTATCTCTTCTGTGTCCTTGAGCTCTGTTTTTAAAATCTCGATCTGTCTGTCGATGGCCGCGGCATCCCCCTTTCCGCCGATGATGGTAGTGGTAGCCTTTGTAATGTCTACGGAGCGGGCTTGACCAAAGTGTTGTAACTTGATATCTCGCAGCCTAACTGTGGACTCCCGGGAAATGAACTCGGCACCCGTCGAGAGCGCGAGGTCGGCAAGCATATCGCGGCGGCGCTCACCGTAAAAGGGCGCCTTCACGGCTACAATCTTCATTGTCCCGCGCGCAGTGTTCATAATAAGGGCAGCTAAGGCCTGTCCCTCAATTGCCTCCGCCACCAGAACCAAAGGGCGTCCGTCCCTTGCGACCAGTTCGAGGGCCGGAAGAATTTGATCGACACTTTCAATCTTGTTATCGGTGACCAGAATAAGAGGGGCATCGTAGGCAGCGGCTCCTCGGCGTTCGTCAGTAACAAAAGCGCTTGCGACGTAGCCTGATTCTAATCTAAATCCCTCAATGATATCCAGCGTAGTGTCGACTGTCTTGGACTCCTGAATAGTGATAGCGCCGTCTTTACCCGCTTGGTCGACTGCTGTGGCCACAAGTTTGCCAATAGTGCGGTCGTTGTTGGCCGAAATGGTGGCAATATTTTCAACATCATCTAAAGTTTCAATATGTGTTGCTAACTTCTTAAGATTACTTGTGATTTGCTCGACGGCTAAGTCCATCCCTCGCTTGATTTCTACCGGGGAGGCCCCCGAAGTGATGTACTTCTGGGCCTTTACTAGGACTGCGCGCGCCAAAACGGTAGCGGTGGTGGTTCCGTCGCCGGCTGCGTTGTTGGTTTCTTGGGTGGCCTGTTTAAGAATTTGGGCGGCCGCATTTTCAAACTCGTCTTCCAAATAGACAAAGGCAGCAACCGTCACTCCATCCTTGGTAATGAAAGGGTCCTTCCCCTTTTCATGAAGGATCACATTACGCCCCCTTGGGCCCAGCGTGGCCGCAACGTTGTCGGCTAGAATGTTAACTCCATTTAATACTTTTGCATTTAGTTCAGAACGAGACTCAAATTTACACTTGGGCACACGTCACCTCTCTTTCAGTTATGTTTATTATAACATATTTGTTTGAAATGTCAAACTAATTTTCGTCGTCTTTTAATTCTTTAGTTCTCTCGCCAATAGAGTCCGAAGCTTCAATGGCTCGGCTGGCTTGTTCGTCATCTTTGAGGCCGTTGCCAAAGTAAGCCTGGATATTGGTTGTTAGAACCTTTAAGTCTTCGAAGATCAAAAATACAGACTCATCAATAATCTGAGATACCTTCTTCATAAGTCCCACCACCTTCTCTTGTCCCACTTCAATAGAGCCAAGCTTTACTTCCGTCTGGCCCCCCGGAAATACAGGATAGGGCGCTGCCAGTTGATCGACCGTCAGGACTCGGGGCTGTGTTAGATCAAATTGCTCGGTGTTAACAAAACCATAACTTAAAAGGAGGGCCTTCTTTTTCAAGGCCGGGGTAGGAAGACCATTATATACTTCTACTGATTGTTCTACCCCCAAATACTTGCCGCCCGCTTTGGCAACAAGTGCCTGCCGAGCTTCAAGGTTCCGTCGCGTCATGACCACCACATCGTTATATGCCGCAGCAACCACGTTATTGTAAATATTTAAGGCAGTCTCGACCCGGGTTCCATATGTCTCTAACCACTCATCCCGTTGTGGCTGTGCTGCTTTGCCGCCGCGGACCGGGAACGGGGGCGGCTCCTCCGGTAGAAGCCCCATACGAACGGCGAGCTTGATGTTCCCACCAGTAGAAAGTTTGGGACTACGAACTATAGGCAATTCATCACGGCCGAATCTCTTCTTTTGTCCCTTAAGCATAGAGGTGTCGTCGGGCAATCCAACAGCCGCGACGGCGTTAGTCAGGATATCCCCGGGCACCCCAGACGCGTCTCCTAATTCCTTAACGCGATTCGTATAAAGCTCAACCAGTTCTTCCTCTTTAGGGGGAGCCGGGATTTCAATATCCGCGAACTCCTCGGGGTTCTTCACAAACTTATCGGGCAACATTATCAGGGACGGGTTGTGAAGGCCGGCTGCACTAAGAATATTCCCTATGTTATCAAGGGTAAAGTTAAAGCGATAGAAATCCAAGCGGCCCGAAGTCTTCTCGTCATTTAGTGTTTTGGTAACTGCCACATATTGCATTTGCTCATACTTACGCAAGTCGTTAGCAAGGTCCGTAAAACTACCCCCCACCTTAAGCTGCCCTTCGGTGTACAACTTAAGACTAATTGGAACACCTTGTTGGTCCACTAAGTCTGCAATCGTGTCTGCTCCACTAGCCGGGATCTGTGTCCCTCCCAGCAATACTCCCAAGAACGCCTCAAAAGAGAAGCCGGCAGAAGAAGCATTAAAGTGTGCAATGATCTTGGTAAGAGTTTTAAAGAAAGTAAGATACCCCAGGGCTGCGGAGATTTTTTCTTTAGCTGTCATGTCTTTGGTTTTATCTATCAAAGCAGACGGGTCCGCATCGTAAAAGGCGCTTAGGCCCTCGATCTTGTCTTTAAGATCATCGCCCTCGATATCGTCAAGGAATTGCATCAGCTGTTGCCGCTCGGGGCCAGGAATGTCGGCGCCTTCCCCTTCCACAGTTTCAACAGAAGACCAAGGAATCTCTGAAATGGGAATGTCCGGGATTCCGTCCCAACTCAAGGTTATGTCCCTCTTCTTTGCTTCTGTTATCAAAAACTGCAGGACTTCATTTATCAGGTCTTCATCCGTGGCTTTCTTATAAAAGCTCTCTACCAGTGTATCAATATTCATCGTGTGTCCTCGGGGGTCTCTTACTAATTAGATGATTTCGTCAACAATACCCATTTCTAATGCCTCTTCGGCAGAGAAAAATTTATCAGTGTTACGGGACATAATCTCGTATACCTCTTCGGCCAATAGGTTTGAGTGTTCCACAAGAACACCAACCATCAATTCTTCAACCTTTTTAAGCTCATTGAAGTTGATCTGAATGTCAAGATGAGAGCCGCTAGCGTTTGATGAACAGTGGTGGATCATAAGGCGCGCGTTACGGCCCATATACCGCTTGCCCTTGGTGCCCGCAGCTAATAGGGGTACTGCGGCGGAGTAAATCTTTCCAAATCCAAATGTGGCTATATCGCGGTTCATCTTTACCAAACACATAAGGTCGTATACAGCCAGCATATCGCCAACTGAGCCTCCGCCGGATGAAATATAAAATTCAATATCTGATATGTTGTCCAGGTCGCCTGGGACGGCTCTGATTCGCCCGCCATTAAACGCCAAAAGCGCCATACTTAGATTCTGTGCTGCAGATTCTGTTAGGTCGGACCCAAGCCCCATCAGGGGGGGCTCGTCTTCTCCCAGAGCCATCATCACTCCGGAGTCTTCATCCTCTTTCGGATCTGGTGTCTCGGCACCGGGTGGGTGGGGGTCATTAGCAAAAATCATTCTGTTTCCTCTCGCGCCTTCAAAACTCTTTTAATTTGCTCACTGGTTAGGTGAGTGACCGCTTCGTCCCAGTTACTAAATGGTATCATGGTGCGGAACGGCCTGGGCACACGGTCTACTAAGGATATAATAACAGAGTTTTTCCAGTTTGTCAACACTCTGTCGTCAACTTCTTCGAATTCCCTGATCTGTTTGTCCGTAAAACCAGACTCGGTCATTTGCTTTTTCTTTAGTGTTTTAAGAAAGGCCACATCCTCCACGATTCCCACACACATTAAGATTATATGCCCCAGCACGTGAGAGAAGAGGCGCCACATATGGACTACCTCTAACAAACGAGTTAAATAAAAACTAGTAAAGACACCAGCAACAAAACCAAGCACCACAAAAATCATAAGTTCGTGAGACGTTACTTCCAACATATATCCTCCAAAATACAAAAGGCCGTGGGATTAGCCACAGCCTCTAGTATATGTTAGGAGCGCTTGAAAGTCAAGCTTTATTTTTATTTCTCGGCTAGAGCACTCTTCAAAATTCGTGCAGCAACACGCTTGGTGATTTGCTCTACGAGTTCATCAGCTGCTTCGGTGGACTCTTCTTTAACATTATCTTTGTCTTCTTCAAGCTCATCTTCGGCGCCTTCAGTGGTGACGTCCTCGTCCTCGCCTTCCATCAGCCCCTCGTCTTCCTCGGCGGCCATCGGATCGACATCGCCGGGAGGGGCTAGCTCAGCATCAACTTCAAGTTCCTCGTCTTCGGGAGCCTCATCAGTCATCTCGGAGGAATCAATTTCTACCTCATCACCCATCACGCCCTCAAGAGCAGTCTCTAGGGCGCCAAGAAAATCATCAACGGAAATCATGCGGTTCTCATCTGCAGGGGCGCCCAGGTCGCCGGCGCTTAGATCGTCAACCTCTTCGGCTTCTTCGTCGGCTAGCTGGTCCTCGGCACCAAGCTCATTTTCGGGTGCACCAAGTTCAACTTCAAGCTCGTCGTCTTCCTGGACTCGACGCCGGCCGTCATACTGCGGAGCATCATTCATGCCGCGACCATGTGTCTCGGCCAGGCCCTCAACAAAGCCGGGAGCTAAGGGTTCAAGTTTCGCCAGCTTCATGAACTGACGGATTTGTGATTCATTTAGTAAATTCTTGTTTGACATTATCGATTATCTCCTAACATGTTAAATCGCGCGAATGCTATCATTAAATAGTATTTTCTCTCTTTAATGTCTTTTTTAATTTAGCCAACGCGGCATCCACAAGTTGTTTGGCCCGAACAGTACTTACCTTGTGACGTTTTCCTATCTCTTCAAGTGTCATAGGGCCGTGTTTTTTAACGGCGATCACCGTACAGTTTAGGTCCGGCACAAACTCTATATGCATTCTGCATTCTGTCTCTCGGCAGGGCTTCTTGGATAAATAGCATTTCTTTACACATTCTCTCATAGCTCTGGTAATTCCTCTTCTAGTATATCAAATATATTCTCTACATCTTCGTCGGTCAGGGCGAGGTCTCTTAAAATCTTTTCCCCTTCGCCGCGAAGCTTACGAGACCTTCCGACTCTCTTCTTGGATTGGACCTTCTTATTAATTTTATAGTCGTCAAGAAATTCCATAAACAGTGGATTTTGTCCCAAATACGACTCCACGCAATACCTGAAGAATTCACTTTGTGTCTTTATCTCATCATAAAATAATCTGATTTTTAAATTTTCATGTAGCTTCGCATTCAATGAGAAAGAAAGAACTGAGTGGTCGTCCGGATAACTTTTCATCGCAGGATGTGTGTTGAGCTTTCTGTTTGTCCACTTGAAGTCTGGCGGATGAACTTTGCTTTTCCTTGTAATTCTTTGATTGATCTGGCGCCAGAGTACGATAGTCCGCTGCGAAGTCCGCGCGCCAGGTCGTCTATAATACCGCTAACAGACCCTTTACAGGGCACGGTGGTGGCAATTCCCTCAAGCGAGGAGGCTCTGCCGCGCCAATCTATCTGGGCATCGGAGCTAGCCATGCCTCTGTATGCCTTGACTTTACCAGTCGGCGTGTTGATTATGTCTCCGGGAGTTTCATCAGCACCGGATAACATAGAGCCAAGCATAACAAAGTCAGCCCCAGCCGCCAGAGCTTTGACAATATCGCCAGAGTTCCGAAGTCCGCCGTCAGCAATAATGGGCGCGTTTCTGTCCGAGACCGCGCAGTCAAAAATAGTCTGAAGGCCGGGGAGACCGTGGCCAGTCTGAATTCTGGTCGAACAGATACTGCCTCCGCCGATTCCAAGGCGCACACTATCGGCTCCCCAGTCGACCAAGTCATTATAGCCTTCCAATGTGGCAACGTTGCCCGCCATGATATGAACGGTGTCGCCGATGGTGATGCGCAGTTTGCGTAATGCCTCTTTCATCAAAATGTGATGACCATGGGCTACATCTACACAAAGGCCGCGCGCGCCCGCGTGGGTAAGTGCTGTTGCTCTCTCTAAATAGTCGCCGGAAGTCCCTATTGCGGCAATTGCTGGCGCAGATGTAGCACCAATGTCCATAACCATATCGCACTGCCTCTCTATGGTATTGTAACGATGGACGACCGCTAAACCTCCAAGGATATCCATCTCGATTGCCATTTGGGCCTCTGAGATTGTATCCATTGGGCTGGCTATGATTGGTATTTCGCACCCAATATCACCCAGATTGCTTTGGAGAGACACCTCGGATCTACTTCTAATGTCTGAATATTGCGGGACCAGCAATACGTCCGAATAGCATAGTGCTTCTTTAATCATTTTGTATTCTCTTTAATCCTTTTTGTATTATACTCCAACAATTGGGACAAGTCAAGCGAACTCTTTCTTCTCTTATTGCTACTTGCCAGGTTTTAACTGTTTCTTTAGTTCTTTCGAATTGTTCTTTACACACGCAGCATTCTGTTGGGTGCTTAGCAAACAAGGCTGCTTGGTGCTCCATTTCTTTTTGTGCGTCCTTGCGTTCCTGTTTTCGCTTTGTTGGATTAACTTTCCTCAGCTTTTTCATAAAATGCCGTCAATAACTCCCAAGGTGAGGGCTTCTTCGGCAGTCATATACCAATCTTTCTTGTTCTTGAGGATTTCGTTTAGTTTCTTTTTTGAAATAGAGGTTCTTTCGAAAGTAATATCCTCGATCTTCTTCTGAAGTCTCTTGGATTCTTCAAGCTTCTCTTCCATATCCTTTACTTTACCATAAAATCCGGTTGAAACCTGATGATATAGGGGGGTGGAATGTTTATATCCAAAGCGTTTGTGTCCGCTGATAAGAATCATGAACCCACAAGACATAGCAGCGCCAGTTACAATAGTGTGAATTGGTGTATCGCTCTTCTCCATTACTCCTAGGAGGCCGAAACATTGGTACACTGCGCCCCCGTAGGAGTCAATATACATTTGGATAGGCAGTGGTTTATATTCTATATCATGAACAGCGTATAGCTTCTGGAGGTATGCGTCATCTTCATTAATCTCGATGATAGCCTTGGTAAGTTTATTCATCGATTCTTGGTTAACTTGCTCTGGTAGGTAGAGGTTTCGATATTTTGGTTTTGGTAATGTAACGGCCATCTTACTCCCCTGTGCTTCCTAAGGCCCCGTCGCCCCTGTTAGAAATAGTGATAGGATACCAGTCATATATGTCTGGTGTCGCGCTGGCTATAAAACGCGCGTGAACTACCGGGACGATGACTGCCTGTGCGATCTTATCGCCGGGCTTGATAGCCTGGTTTATGGTTCCAATGTTATGTAGGTTCACAAATACTTCTGAATCATATCCAGAATCGACAACACAGGCGCCAACAATAAGGTGCTTTTTGGCTGCCATACTGGAGCGATTTTTGATCTCCATCATATAAGAGTGGGGAATAGCGAATTTGCAGCCAGTACCAAGTATCTTACTTTCGCCAGGCTTGATTATAAGACCCCGGGTAGCGGCGTCCTCGGGGCACCATCGCAGGTCCAGGCCCGCGTCGCTGGGGTTTGCTCTTACTGGAGGATAGTCGTTTCCTCGCAACATGTGGTATTGTAAAATCATTTTTTAAATCCTTTCTGGGCTATCTGAGAATGTTACTTTTATATCTTTTAGGTATCTTGTTATATATTGGGTCCATGCTATTTCATTGCCCAACTGAATGTGTATCCCGTCGGCAGTACCAGAGCGAAGGTTCCACTTTCCGACTTCTCGGAGAATGTCGACCTTGTTGATAATCAGATCCGTGACTCCGTTAATGTTTATTGCTTTATCCAGCATTCTGATATCAAGCCAGTTGCACTGCCGCAGCCTGCCGGTGGTGGCGCCGAATTCGTTCCCGACTTGTTGAATCAAATCAAACACGCGGCCCTTGCCATGGAATTTCTTCGACCCAACATAGGTGTCGTATGCCTTGGCGACTCCGTATACCTTGCGTACTGCTCGGGGCGGGATCCCGTTCAGGAGCGCCCCAGCGGCCGTACAGTGGCTTGAAGTGACGTAAGGGTAGTCTCCCCAGTCAATGTCCAGCCCAAAGCCTTGAGCGCCCTCACAGAGGACGACAGGACTTGTGGTGTTGTGGTGGAACTCTTCGTATAAGTCAATGAGGTAGGGTTCCAGGGCGGGGACGTTTTGGGCGCGTTCGCCTGTTCTGTCATACTTGTCACGATAGGCTGGGCCATTGCCGCGCTTGGTTGTCCCGATACTTGTATCCCCTCTGTCTTCGGAGAGGTGATTTTCTGTAATAATGTGGGCGTTCTTAGCAATGTAGATAAGTCCCTCGGTTGAGATACCTGCGTCCTCTAACATTTGAATTTCATTATGAAACTGCTCCAAGTTAACCACACAACCTGAACCGATAATGGACTTGATTCCGTAGAACAGGCCGGCCGGTAAGTGGTGTGTTACGAACTTTTGTCCATTGTGGTATATGGTGTGGCCGGCGTTGCAGCCGCCGTTATATCGAATACAATGTGTGTATTCTCCGGACTTCAATAAGTGATGAGTAACCTTACCCTTTCCTTCGTCTCCGTAGGATAGGCCCACTATAATGTCGGCGATCATTTTTTTTAAATCCTTGTCTTTGTAAGTTTGCCCGCTGCTTCAATGGTTTGGATCATTTTGTGAACCTTGTCTTGTTGTATTTTGAAGACGGGGCTAGAACTATTATTCTTTCCTTTTGGATTAACTCCCAACATGGCCTTGATTCCGTTGTTGGAGGTAACACGGATGCGCAATCCGAAATCGGGGAGGGGATCTCCCTTTTTGTCTATGAAGCGCACCATACGAGAGGTCCTACCGCGACCATGCAGCTCCGCGCGTATACCCTCGGTCTGCACTGCACCAAAAAAAGGAACATCCTTCGCGCCAAAAGAGTAAATAGTCTTGCCGGCTTCTGCTTCAATGGAAATGCGATCAATCTGACCATAGGGATCTACGACCCCTTCTTTGATAATAGTAATAATATCTTCACTACTCAAACTATCGATAACATTTCGGCATGCTTCATTGTATTGGCGCCTCGCCGCGGCAACGCTAGGTTGTGTCTCGCGTAGGGAGTTTCGAAGTTGCTTAAGTCCTTCCAACTTCTTATGTCCCGAAGTGTTTAGCCAATCATATGAACCGGTGCTAATATTCTTTTTGCGCTTGTGGGAAATTTTAGTTTCTCTGTTGCTATCGCGGACCACCAGATCTTCTTTGTGCTGTGTCCCTCCTCGATTTTCGACCTCATAACCGTCGCCGAGGGGAGCGCCGCAAATAGCAGACGCCTTAGCGGCATCCATTTGCATTAGTTTCTTGTTCTTGTCTTCTGATTTAATCCCGTCTCGGTGAGAGGAGCCGTCGGTTCGAAATGCCATCTTAAATTTTTCCTTCTTGTTTGATTCGTCGCTTGCAAATTGCTTTGACTTCTGGGTTGATATCAATCATAATAAATTCTCTTCCTAGTTGGGCGGCCGCCACACCTGTGGTGCCTGCTCCCGCCACTGGGTCTAGTATAACATCTCCGACGGCCGTTGTCATCTCAATAATTCGTTTTAATAAAGCCACCGGTTTCTGCGTAGGATATACTCGTTCTTCGGAACCCATTGCAATAGAATGCAAATCATCCCACAAATCGATCGCTGGTTTCCCGAGTGATTCATTCATATAAATCTTTTTGTATAAGTTAGCCTTATTTGTCTTGGGGAAATGAATCCGGTCATCAACGATTAAATCATTCATGTCGTCTTCAGACAGTCGCCATCCGTGGGCTGCGTTATAGTCAACCCCTTGATGCGTGACCGTATAATAGCGATCGTGGCGCTTGGTTTTGTCGGCGGCTTGAGTTTTTGTATACGCCACGTGGCCTAGGGCATAATTCCCCCGTGCATCAACATTCTTATAGGAGTTCTGGGCGTAATAAGAATCGAGTGGCTGATATACCATGTTAAATTTCGGCTTCACCACCTTAGAACACCAAAAAATTACGTCTGTGCAGGCGCCAAGTTTTGACTTCGTGTTGTTCTTGGACCTAGATCTTTGCCAGAAGATAGGCTGCACCCGCTCGAAGTGTTTTTCGCACAACAGCTGGGGAATAAACATGTTGGCCGCGCCGATATGGAAAAAGAATGACCCGTCAGAAACCAGCACCCTTTTGCATTCTTCGATCATAGGTTCAATGAGCGCTATATAATCATCACGTTCATTGAACTTATCCGGGAAACCAAGCTGGTTATCCGGCGTGAGATAATAGTCTCGATTTGTATTAAACGGAGGATCAAAATATACGCAGTTAACTGATGCTTTTTTTAGCTTTTTCAGTTCCTCACGTGAATCTCCTATAATAATACTTCCTATCACTTTCCTTGCCCCCTATAGCGCTTCTTATAGCGTTTGTTCCCACCACATGCGCCGGGCTTGCCGGTCTTCGTTCGGACGCTATTGCCAATCGAAGTCTTCTTCTTATTAACGTGTCGTTCTTTTTTGTGATTCTTTTTTGCCATTTTGTGCTCCCTTTATCCTAGCAATCTTAAATTTCTTCTAATGGATCTTGTTGAAAAGCCCCAAGTTGGGTCGTGATCTAGGTGTCCCATATAAGGCCGATTCAAATGAATTCTATCCTTGCCCTCTATAATACCCCAACAGCGGAACTTTGTCAACACTGAATTGGAATCAATTGTAATAACAATCCAATAAGGCTTTCCATTCTTGGTTTTTCTTTTGATTATCTCGCGGGGAATAAACCACACAAGACCCAAGTCTGGGTCATAGCTTGAAATGGGCGGCACAAAGTGTTCGTCCAAGCGCTGCTTCACATCCCCAGTCATTACCAAGTGAATCGGGAACATACCAGTTAGGGTTGTAAGGTTGTCGATTTCCTCTTCTTTGGAAAATTCACCCTCATCCTTATACTTTATAATGTTTTCGTCAAACTTCTTGCGACTATACACCCTATCTACTGCGACAGCAGACCAGAAATGCTTGCGTCCTTCAAACCGTTCGTCTATTAGACTGTCCATAGCCCCAGAGCGCACCAGCACATCTAAAGCCTTTTTATTGAGCTTGGAATAGATAATGTCATCGTGAAAGATAAATTCTTCAACACTGTTATATGGTCGGTTATTCACTACTTGCTGAATTGCGGCATCTCCGAGGCCCTTTAGGGACGAAAGAGGCTGAATAAGTAGCATAGGGTCGTCGGGATCGATCTCCCAGACAAAGGAGGAATAGTTTACGTCCGCCTTTCTAATGGTATAACCCAATGACTTAGCAATGTTGATCGCCTTTTCTTTTCTCTTCTCTGGTTCCTTGTCCAAGAAGGCAGCTGCCCACTCAGAAGGATACTTTGTCCACAACCAAGCACATTGATACGAAATGATACTGTATGCGGTGGCGTGGTTCTTTGAGAAGCCATACTTTGCGAAGCCGGCCATAAGTTCCCAAATTTCTTCCGCTACGCTGTAACGGATACCCTTTTCCACGGCGCCGTCGAGGAACCGCTGGTGAAGAGCGGCCAGGAGGTGTGTTTTTCCTGTTCCACTCTTTGTCAACAGTTTTCGAATAGTGTTGCCGTCGTCACGTGAAATGTTTTTGCCAATACGGTGTGTTAGCTCTGAGATTTGCTCCTGATAAATAATATGTCCATAGGTTTCTTCTGTAATCTCTTTAAAGATGGGGTGATACCACTCAATATCAGTGTGCCCTTCTTTGGCGGCAACATAGGCGTCGTTAACGCGGGCGCTATTGTGTACAACGCACCCCCCAGCAAAGAAGTTGTGGTGTGGGTTCTCCATTTCTATATCATAGGTTTCAACCTCTCTTTCAAACTTTTTCCCAAGGTATCGTACGAACATCAAATCTCTTGTAAAAAATGGATGCTCATATTTTTTGCGCGCGCTCAAAACAGACTCTTTTATTAACGTTCCTTCAGAATACTGTCGATGGTGATTCGGACATAGATAACAGAGATTTTCCGCCTTATTGCTCGTGTTTCTGTTTCCTTCTATGTGATTAACATCAAGTGAGCCCTCATTCCAGTCACACATTACACACTTATAGTCGTAATGATAAAAGGCAATGTTACGAAAATTCTTTCTACCCCACGTCGTTTGACAGTCCCTTCTGGAGCAGCCATCGGAAGACGCAGGACCCTTCTTGCAACCCTGGTTTATAACCAAAATGTAATCGCCTTCTACCAAATCCTCAAGTCGCTTCCACCCTTCCTTGGTCAAAAAGCGATGGGCTAATGTGGCCTCCATGTTGTTCTGCTTATCTTTGGAACTGTTATCTAGAATAGAAGTAGAAACAACCTTCTTTTGCCCTGAGCTCCGGCGCTGGTATCTTACACTATAAACTTCTTTCTTTCCTGATTCAACAACATTTACTACTTTGTTTCTAACAATTTTCCTATTCTCTTCATCATACGATGATAAATACAACCTGTTTCTATTTCCTGGTTTGTGAAACAAGTCATACAAGTCTTTCAATTTGTGTCTCGTTGTAGCGCGCTTTTGTCCACATACATTATCAACAGAGTTGTCATTATAATAAGCGAATGAACGTAGTACTTCTGTGTCACCCGATAAACAGAGCGGCCCGGGCCGAAAAATGCTAGTCACTGCTGAAATCTCAGCAATGTTGTTGGGTCTCACATTCTTACAGAAGTCTGCCGCCCCGTCGCCTGTAAATTGGAACGTGCCGGCAAAGTTTCCCTTGTGGAACACGTGCTCGTAAACTGCACTATCGTTCAGATTTAGTATGTCTGGGTGCAAAACACTGTCGTAATACTCCCTGATTTGATCGAACGTGCATTTTTTTATACCATGGTGGCGACGGAGAATGTGTTCTATACAACCCTCAAACATTTTGAGTGTTGAGAGCCCAAGCAAATCAAACTTGATAAACCCAAGTGGTTCCAAGTGGCGGACGTTCTGACCTTCTGCCCAGGGAGACTGTCGCACCCCACCGGAACTAATGATAGGCATGTGCTCATTTAGGTTGTCGGCGATGAGGACACCGCCCGCATGCCGGGAGCAAGATTTTACCTGCCCAACCAGAGCCTCAACGTGAGTCTTGATAATAGGATACTTTACTAGGTAGCCGCGGAGCGAGGGGGACAGTTCCATTACCTCTTCCCAAGTAGGGGCATAAACGCCGGCCTTGATACCGTGCTTGATTTTGGCTGCTGGTGTGGCTTCGTCCATCATGGCGGTCGTAACTTTGTTAACTTCACCATAAGGAACTTCATAAAATTTAGAAATGTCCTTGATAAGAGACTTGAGTTGTAAGGTGTTCCAGTTTGAAATAGGAACAACACTGTTGGCTCCCCACTCTTCAATCAGCTTTTCCTTTAAAACCATTGGAGCACTAACATCCGTATCTATGTCCGGGTAGTCAGTGGCGTCAGAGCGCAGAAAACGTTCAAAAGGCAGGTCATACTTGATTGGGTCAATTTGTGTAATGTTGAGAGTATAAGCGACCAATGAGCCACAGGCACTACCTCGGCCTGGACCAACAAGCATCGTTTCCAATGCCTGGTCAACAATAGATTTCATTGTAAGGAAATACTTGCTAAACCCTCGGTCGTCAATAACACCCAGTTCGTGCTTGAGCCGGTCCACGTATTCTTTGTTCTCGCCCAGGTCACGAGCACGTAGACCCTCCATTGAATGCTGTACAAGCGCCTGTGTTGCCGTCTGGCCGGCAGGAACCACAAAGTCTGGGAGCTTTACATCCGTGTTCGGCTCAAAAGCCTCAATGCGTTCAAAAGCAATTTCGTGTGTTCTGGTAATACTATCTAAGACAAGTTCGTCATTATAGTCTTTCCCGCATGAGGCTGAGTATCGTTTGTATGCCTCCCACATTTGGTCGCCGTTCTTTGGATAGAGTTCATAGCCGACTTCTTCAACGTTTACAGGTAGTTCAGTAGTTCCCCAAGAGGGGGCCTTTCCCATCCAGCCAAGCCGCTTGTATAGTTCTCGGTCTTTCCAAGCTTCGGGGTTGGGGTAATGGCTATCAGCGGTTGAAATGAGCTTGACGTCAAACTCCTCACACACCTGAATAATGTATTGATTTAGTTCGTGTTGTTCTGGAATGTTGTTCCATTGTAGCTCGCCATACCAGCGGTCCCCGAAGATACCTTTGAAGCGCCGGGTGGTCTCGCGCATTGCTTCTAGAACTGCTTCGGGGTTGCTTTTGACCCACTTGTCTCGGCCGGTTTCTTCGTCTTCTTCGTATTCGCTGTTGGCCCAGAAGTCGCCAGCCAGGGGTCCCCCTAAACAAGCGCTACTCGCAATAATGCCTTCGTTATACTTCTCAAGTAATGAGTAGTCCATTCGTGGGTAACGATAGAAGTTTTCTTCTCTATAAGATTCTGAGATAAGCCTGAACAGGTTGTTTAGTCCCGTTTGATTTTGTACCAGCAAGACTAGGTGGCGGCGCCGGTTGAGAATGGACTTCATTTCTTTCTTTGAAGTGCCCTCGTCTTCAACAGTGGCGCCGGAGGTTCCGCTTTTTGCTAATGTTCTCGCGGCCTTAGCGTCTTCCTTAGCTCGTTCGTATTCTTCTCGCCATTCTTCAACAGAGGGAATAAAGTATGCTTCACAGCCATAAATCGGCTTGAACTCCTTGCCTTCTGCTTTCATTTTGCGGGAGTGAAGAAGCATGTGAGGCAAAGAGTTCATGTTCCCATGTTCAGTTATCGCCATAGCCTCGGCGCCGTTGGAATAACAAAAGTCAAAATGCTCTGCTGCATACCCTAAGGCGTCGAATACGGAGCCCGCTACCGTATGTGAGTGCAAATTTATAAACGGGATTTTACTCTTTGTTCTGTCTGTCATTATTGAATCCCCTGTACATTATTTTATTGCTCGGGCGCTTCATCCGCTGCCCAAGTTCTGACTGTAATAGTGTAACATAGCCGTCCCACGTAGTCAAGTTATAAAACTCATTTATCTCTACTTCTGTGCCTTGTGGCCCTCCGCCAAAAACGTCCTGTAGAGTGTATTTCAATGACTTCCTTCTTTCTCCAACTGGGAGCTTTTCGTGAGGTATCATGCCCGACCCTTCTTCTGGCGCCTTCCACTCAGCAGCGTTCGTGGTAATGATATGTTTTGCTCTCCGCCATTCTTCTGGTTCAAGCACAAAGCTTAGCAGTTCTCCATCTTTTATGGTCTTTCCGTTATGTGAGAAATATGAGGGGGCGCCTTTACGCATTATAATGCGGTTATTATATACTTCATGAATATCCAAAACCCCCAAAGGAAATGAAATGTAATATTGATCTGGGGTTACCCATTTACTCATCATTTTCATTATCCAATAAGCGACATTACATCCCCATATTATAGACCAAGCATAGTTATCTACTTTTCCCCTGTGTCCGGGGTGGATAGGAACATAATAAATTGGAATTTCTTTATGGTTTGCCGAGGGGTGTCTTTTGAAGGTTCCTCGTTTTATACTATCTATATCAGTCGCCCATTCACCGATACGATGTCGTATTAAGGGGGCGATATCATCGTTGGCCACTATCCATATAGAAGAGACCCCCATATTGAGGCATTCATAAATAGCACTTTCAATGGCCGTGTAGTTCGGTGCGACAGGCATTAAGGATGCGTCCCAAGCCATACCGAATTCGTCATTTATCATTCCTGCTACCGGTATGATAGCAGGCATATTTGGATTAGCCATACAGTGCTATTCTGTCGTCCAGTTCATCAATAATATTATAGTGAAACTTGTTTTTTGAGACATGGCGGTAAGAATGGGACACTTTTATGTTTCTGTTCTTTTTGAACTTGGACTCTTTCTGGTGCTTTGTTGGTACCGCCCTTATCTCAAGTTCTTTTAATCTTCGCATTAGCAAAAGGCGTACCACTGTCTCTGAGAAGTCAAATGATTTTATGTCCTCGGACTGAATATGGCTCTTTACCAGTATATCTTTCAATGTCGCACCACTTTTGTCTCTGTCGCTTCTGTTGGTGGGCACAAAAGTAGCTGTTTTCACAAAGGTATTCTCAAACTCAACAATGGGGCGGTTTATTTGTTTCGCGCCGGCCGTAATATCAAAAAAGTCATAAACCGTATAGTCTTCTACTATTTCTTCAACATTGAGGTTTGTGAAGTTGTCCAGGTCAAAGATATGTAGCTTTCCAAAGTTTATCAGTACTTTGGTATTACCTTTCGTTATAACCTTTAGTTTCTCGTCCTCAAAACCTACTGTTTGAATTTCAAATGGTATCGGGAGGAGTGACTTCATACCAAGTTGGAAGATGCCCTCAAACCATTTATGTTTTATGTCGTCTTCTCTTTGGAAGTAGTAGTGTTCGCGCTGGTCGCTGTTGACTATTAGGTGATAGTTGTGTTCTGCGGCAAACGAAACGGCCTCCTCTCGCCACCCAAGGACTATGTTGTCAATGGTGTATTCAAGAGGAGGTAACTTCATCATGGTGCCAGTATAGCACCGATGATTAGTCAGGTCAAGGGTTTATTTATATAGTTATGACTTCCGGCGCACCAACACTTCCGGAGGGCTCACGGGGAGAG
>NZER01000306.1 GCA_002690445.1 Candidatus Pacearchaeota archaeon | reverse complement strand
GACTTCCTAACCGAAAACACAGAAACTACAAGCACTGATTATGTTGCAGTTCTATAAACCTAACGCGAAGAATACCGGCTCAGCCTGCTCATTTTCTTACAATAAGAATGACAAGGCTTTGTGGGTAAATTTCATTAAACAGTCGTCTTGGAACGGCCAAACAAAAAGTGGTACCTTTAAGGGCTCCGGTCCCGAAAAGAAGGCTAACTCAAAGTTCAGTGTAACTGAGCTTGCAGGATTGGTTCACGCAATTGAAACCAATGGAGAATACGGAAACTTTCACGGCACTAAGGAGAGAAATACTACTTTCAAATTCTGTCCTTACATCCGCGACGGCAGCCAAATAGGCTACAGCTTTAGCCTAAACCAGAATAACCAGAAAGAAGGAGTCAAGAAATCCTTTATTATCGGGTTTAATTTTGCGGAGGGCCGCATGCTAAAACAGTACGCTCTCACAGTCTTAAATAATTATTTTACGGACTGTATTGAAGAGAGTCAATACGGGACCTCTCACCCACCAGCTAACAAAAAGACTGAGGAAAAAGTAGAAACTCCGGCTCCTACCGAGGATAATAATCAAGAAGTAGACCTTGATGTTCCTTGGTAATGAAGAAGCTTTTATTTCAAACTGACTCGAGTTTAGCAAAGACGGGTTTTGGCAGAAACGCCAAAGCCCTTTTGTCTTACCTATACAGAACCAAAAAATATGAAATTGTCCAGTACTGTTGCGGAACGGATTATTCAAACCCGATTTTAAAAACAACTCCATGGAAATCAATAGGAACTCTTCCCGATGATCCCGCAGAGCGTCATCGAATAGGCCAAGACCCCGGACAGGCTCGGTTAGCCAGCTACGGGGCCCATCTTATAGATAAGGTAATCAAAGAAGAAAAGCCGGATTTTTATTTTGGGGTTCAAGATATATGGGGAACAGAATTTGCGGTAGGAAAACCGTGGTTTGACAAAATAAACTCAGTTATTTGGACAACATTGGACTCTCTCCCTATTCTCCCCACCGCCATTACCAATGCTCCCAAAATAAAAAACTATTGGATTTGGAGCTCCTTCGCCACAAAAGCCCTTAACGCCATGGGCCACGATCATGTAAAAACCGTTCACGGATGTATTGATGCTAATAATTTCTTTCGTTTAGAAGATGAAGAAAGATCAAAACTTCGCGAAAAAAATAACATAGAGAAAGATGCTTTTATTGTAGGTTTTGTATTTAGAAATCAGTTAAGAAAATCTGTTCCAAATCTCTTAGAGGGGTATGCCAAATGGAAAGCCGAAAACAAACCAAATAAAAAAACCTATCTTCTTTTTCACACCTACTGGAGAGAAGGGTGGGGTATCCATAAACTGGCCGAAGAGTATGGTGTAGATAAGTCGGAAATTCTTACCACCCATGTCTGTAAAAAGTGCGGAGACTACGAAGTCAAAAAATATGATGGAGAAGATCAGGATTGCCCTCGGTGCTCCACGGCGAAATCTCAAGTAACCACAAACGTGGGGTTCGGAGTAAGGGAGGATCAACTGAATGAAGTTTACAATTTTATGGACGTTTACTGTCACCCCTTTACCAGTGGAGGTCAGGAAATTCCCATTCAAGAAGCTAAACTAACAGAGCTTATCACTTTGGTCACGGATTACAGCTGTGGGGAAGAAAGCTGTGAGGAAGGGTCAGCCTCAATTCCTTTGGAATGGTCGGAATACCGAGAGCATCAAACAGAGTTTAAGAAAGCGTCGACTTCTCCCGATTCTATAGCCCAAAACATAAATAAGGTATATGAGATGCCCCCTCAAGATCGGGGTGAGCAGGGGAAAATAGCACGGCAATGGGTCGTAGACAAGTTTTCTGTAGAAGCCGTGGGGAAGTTTTTTGAAGACTTTATAGACAACACGGAGGTCCAAAAATATGACTTTGACGAAGAGGGCTCCGCAAAACATAAAAAAAATAATCCAGATGCACTTGTCCCTAATATAGAAAGCAATTCGGATTGGGTATTAACTTTATACAGAGATATTCTAGCTACGGACAATCACACCAATGACGAAGGGTACAAGACTTGGATGACGTCCCTTGAAAATAAAGTTCCTCGTAAACAAATCGAAGACTACTTCCGAAAAGTGGCCCGAGAACATAACCAAAAACACTTCCCCGTAAAGATAGAGGACTTTTTGGACAAAGACGACAAAGGGAAACGCATCGTTTATGTAATTCCCGAGTCTCCGGTTGATGTTTTCCTTTCTACGGCTTTGTTTAAATCTATTAAAAAGAAGTACCCCAACTACAACCTCTACGTAGCTACCAAAGCTGAAAATTTCCACATTCTTGACGGAAATGAACACGTTCACAAGACCATACCGTACAGCCCTCAATTTGATAATACCCTGTACTTAGAGGGTATAGGGGACCATGAAGGGTATTTCGAAATCGCCTTCACTCCTCACTTGACTACCCAGCGAGCCAATAATTATATTCACAACGAAAAAGACAACGTAAACAAAGAGGTATTATGCACATCTTAGAATCATATGCGTTACAAAACGATTTAAAAATCGACAAAGCCAGTGTTTATGAAAAATACTTCCCTCTAGCAATTGATAAATTTATAACTATTGATACGTCTAACTTGGGAACTTCAGCGTTGGTTTATGATCATTGGCAGCTTGTCGTTGACCTTATCCACCCAAAGCTGGAAGAGGAGGGTATTAAAATTATTCAATTGGGCAACAAAGACTGTATTCCGCTTCGTCAATGCTATATGACCCTTGGGCAATGTAATTTCAACCAAAAAGCCTACGTATTACGTAAATCACTAGTGCACGCTTGCCCCAACAATGAATCTTCCCATCTAGCTTCAGTTTACAACAAGAAGTCGGTTGTACTGTTTTCCAATAATTGTTATCCAAGCCAATTTCTTCCCTACTGGACGGACAAGGACAACTTGGAAATCCTTAAGCCGTACAGTTCTCACAAACCATCGTTTAATCCCAACGAGAACCCCAAGTCCATTAACACTATCAAACCCGAAGATGTAGCCAAAAAAATCCTTAACTTGGCTGGAATACACACCTTCGCGCCCGAATTTAAAACGGTTAAAATAGGAAACTCTTTACGCCGCCCAAGAATAGAATCTGCCCTTACCCATCTCTTAGACGCGCAAAAATTGGGAGTTTCGTCTCTGATAATGCGAATGGATTTAAATTTTGATGAGGAGGCGCTCTGCAAACAACTCGATTCCTGTGTGTGTTCTGTCATCACCAACAGACCCTTAAGCGATAAAATCTTAAACCAGTACCATAAAAAAATTGTAGAGCTGGTTTATTACATAGAAGATGATAACGATCCCGCTTTTATTAAAAAGACCAAAGAAAAATCTATACAATATTTAATGCGAAGCCGAAAAAAAGAAGAACAAACAAACGACTTTAAGTTGGACTATTTAGATTATGGTCTTGTTGAGCGCATTCTTCCACGCTCCCAAAATGATTTCGAAGAGCTTAAAGATCTTAAAAATCTTTATTATAAATCCACTCACTTTATTGTTCATAATAATAAATTTTACCCAAACACAGCAGCTTTCTTAAGGCTCGATCATGGCTCCTCTACTATGGAGCACGAACCTTATCCAGTAATTGATGATCCTTTGTTTTGGGAAGAGGAAGAGCACTTCCATTTTTTTGTTAAAAAGTAGTTGACGTGTTACCCCAATTAGGTTAACATTCAGGGCATATGGGAACTGCTGTTATAAATAAGCCGCCGGTTATGATCAAACGGAACCAGTACGGTCTGTTAGAGAATAAAAAAATTAATTACGTCTTTAATGATGACGGGTCAGTCAACTGGCGGAAAATGATCAAACCAGAGTTTCTGGTTGCTAATAGAGATAGAACTGACGAAACCGACATTTCCAAGCTCGAAGACTATGAGTTAATTATTCTGCTCGGGGGGCTTAAGGATCTTGCTAATATTCGAGGTTACCACTCTGTTACCTACACAGTGACACACGCTTCTTCCGAATATGTGTGCGTTTCATGTTCGATAGTTTGGATGGGAAATTACGAAACCGAGAATGGAGAGTCTATTCTCTTTCAGAGCGTAGCTGATGCTGGACTAAATAACACCGAGGGCTTTGGCCAGATGTATTTGGCAGCAATAGCTGAAAATCGCGCTTTTTGTCGAGCCGTTCGCAACTTCTTGCGCATCAACATAGTAGCTAAGGAGGAAATTAAAAACGTGAAGATATCAAAACCTAGCCCAAATAAGAATTCCGCTTCACCCGACATTTACCTGACCAACTTGATGAAGGAGAAAAAGATCAATTTTTCCGTCATCAAAGACAAAATGGTAAAGGAAGCTGTGGACGGGGCAGACGGGTGGGGGTCTATTAAAGATATTCCCCGTATTAAAATGTTTGAAATCATTGAACGGATGCAAAAGAAGTGAATTAAATGCTCTCTTCGAAAGACATAGTAACTTATACGATTCCTGACGAGGATTCGGAGGGAATCCGAAAAAATACTCGACTAGCAATGATAGGGGGTTCTTCTCAAATCCGCTCAAACACAAATAGAAAAAAGACTCTAGCGTATGATCAATTAGTGGGGCAAATTTCCACCTATGCTGGATCTGTGGTTCTCACTGGCTCCTCACAAGGGTATTGGAAGGCCAGAGACAAAGCCAATAAAAATCCCCATAAAGGCGACGGGGGCGTAGATATAATAGGTTTATCCAATGTTGATATTAAAGGAAGTTTGATGAGATATTCCTCGGACCCTTTACGCTACAGACTCCTCGTAAGGCCAAGAGAAAGACACGATGGCTGGATTTATGTTTTGGGCATGGTTCCTGAAAACCCAAAACCCATAGGTTCAAGTCCCTACAAGTGTCATCTAGTGGGATGGTCGTACGATAAAGACCTTCCCGAAACTCCCTACGAAGGCCCAATAGAATCCCTTCACGGAGCACACCTTATTGAAGGTTGTCAGCTCAGACCAATGAGCCAACTGAAAGAGCTCTTAAAATGAAAAAATTCACAATAAGCACAGCGACTCGAAAAAAAGCTGAAAAAAGAGCAGCCGACCTTCCCCTTCTTAATAATTCCATTAGAAAAGGGAAGGGGGCAGCAGTGGCCTACATTGGGGAAGCTTTAGTTTTGCACCTTGAAGGAGGAGAGATTAAAGATACTTATGATTATGATTTAATAGATAGAAACGGGGTAAAAATAGATGTAAAAACCAAAGAGCGCAAAGTGGCTCCCCGATCCAACTATAACTGCACCGTTGCCGACTTCAACACCAAACAAAAATGTGATAGATATGCTTTCGTTAGTGTCTTAAACGACATGAAGACCGCGTGGTATTTAGGAAGTATTTCCAAAGAAGAATTTTATAAAAAAGCAGTTTTTAGGAAAAAGGGAGAGCTCGATCCGGACTCTTCTCCCAATTACCCTTTTAAGTTTACGGCAGATTGTTATAACATTCCGACGTCAGAATTGGAGTTGGAATGATTTGGTGGAAAATCAAAACCATAGGACTATGGCCAGTAATAAAACATTTGCTGAGATTTAAAAAATGTGACTGCGACGTTTGCAAAAACAAAAGAGAGAACACCTAATACGGAATGTTCATTTTGCGGCAACGGGCTCTTCAGGTTGCCGAGCCAGCTTAATCTTTATTCCACTAGCTACTGCAACCCAGTATGCGCGGGTAAGGGGAAAAACAATATAGCTAACGCCAATAAAAAGAAACCGACCAGCATAACCTACCACTGTAAAATTTGCGGAGATCCGTTCCAAATGATACAATCTGATGTAGAGAAGATTAAAAAAGGGGAGAAACCGTGCCGGAGGAGAGGTTACTGTTGTGGTAAGCCAAAGTGCGAAACCGAGTACAAAAAAAGAAAAAAAATATCGAGGTACGAATCTCGTCTTTGCTTAAATGAGCAGTGGAGATATTCAATCGAGGCGGCTAAAAACAATAACTGGAAGAATTCGAAAAAGAGAGACGCCAAAATTCCCTTCAAGCTCAGAAACGCTTTGGGCCCTATGGGGTGCGGCATAAAGGATTGCCGCAGCGGATATACCGAAAGCACTTACTTCAAAAACGAGAAAGTCCATTTAGATGTACATCATTTAGTTAAGTACAGCGATGGCGGTCCGGACCACCTCTATAATCTTGTTGCGGCATGTCCAGTATGCCACAGGTATTTGGATAACGACTTGCTAACATCGGACGATTATATAACCATTTTCGACTATATGAAAACTTTAGACCCAAAAATTCTCCAAGAAGTCTTAACCGGTGGAGGCAGAAAAATTTCCAAAATAGATTATCTCATAGAAAAAAGATTTATAACTGAAGAGCAAGCTATGCCATGGAAAAAATAGTAAAAAAACTCGTAGGAGATCGATGGCGTGATGCTCATGTTCGTAAGTGTCTTTGGGAAGGCTGTGGGAAGGAATTCAAAGCTACAGTAACAGAAATAAACAAAGGGGACGGCAGATTTTGTACCCAAAGCTGTGGGGCCTACCACAGCAACGCACAAAGAAAACCGCATAAGTTGAAGTGCGAGATATGTGGCGACACTTTTTATAATGTAATGCCTCAAGCCAAATACTGCTCTACAAATTGCCGGAGACACCAAAAACGTAAAAAGAGCAAAGAGTATAACAGTAAGCCCGAAAATCACGTTTATCATATTGCAGGCAAGATTAAGAAAAAGTATGGAAGAATACCTTGCTTGGTTATAGATTGTGGGTGCGGCTGGACGACGGCGTTTTTGGAGGCTAATGATATGGTATGCGAGATGCATCACATCAAACCGAGGAGAGAGGGGAGAGATGATTCCATTTCGAACTTAGCACCCATGTGCCCCAACTCACATAAATTGGCAGACAAAGGGAAATTGTCTCGAGACAAAATGGTTTCTATTGAGGAATACATAAAATATAAAGAAATAATTGAAAGAGCCCAAAAACAAAGGAGCGGGTAAAGGTGATAAACCCCGAGGAGGATTTTCTCCCAATTGCAGGGACAATTATGATATAATTAACTGGGGAGATACTGATAAATGTCCGAATGCTCCAAGTGCAAGAAAAAGTTCGAAGAAACCGAATTG
>NZER01000305.1 GCA_002690445.1 Candidatus Pacearchaeota archaeon | reverse complement strand
TAAATCTACAGGGTATTTAAAGGTTGGAGTATTTGCACTCCAATCTAAAGCTGCAAAACAAGCTGTATGTGAGGCTGAGGGTGTTATCGCGTAAGGATTAACAACCTTTAGACCCAAGTAACACAAGTTATTTGCATTTTCTACCTGAATAATTTTACATACCTGATAGGAGTTATCAACAGTATCAGCAGCACCATCCGCATCCGCAATGGATTTGATTGGTACTTTAACTAATTGATCGGGAATAAAGAACTGAGGATCAGTTCCTGATTCACCGATTTCAATCTGTTTAGATGCTGCAGATTGACCATAAATATTCTGGATGTTACCAGAAACTTTATAATCACCACCTACCGCTACCGCATAGGTTCCGTCTAATACATTACTACGAGGCAATGCTTCTGCCTCTGTAATACCGTCGCCACTGCCTGCTGTATTATACGTTAGACCTGACAGTCCACCTGATGACCATACAGCCGAGCCGACCATATAACCATAACGTTTTTGCCAGGAACCTCTACGTTCCGTAAACTTGAAAGAAGGATCATCGGTTGGGTTCTTTGATACCATGCTCAGGAATCTAAAAAACGGATCCTGTGCAATCTGTAACTCAGAAACCCTGCTGCCAAAGTTATATCTCCGACGGATATCACCAGTCAAAAGACTGGAACCGTCAAAGCCACTATCAGCAACTTCCAAATTGGCTAATTTAAATAAATCTGCCATTTGTGTCTCCTTTCATTAGGTTAATTCAGCAAGAACTACTTGTCCTCACCAAACATGTTGTCTAGATTATTCTCAGAGCTAAGTAAGCCATCGAAGATTTCATCATCGAGTGACTTCTCTTCCTTAGCACTGTTTGTTCCACTGACACTTGCAGGCATGCCCTTAACATTCTTCATCTGCTTGAGCATATCATTACGAGTACTGCGTGCAACATTACCCGCTACCTTATCCCTGTTCAGAATAAGATGGATATCTTCAAGTGATAACTTGTGGCTTTTTGCTGCGTCGACCATCTCCTGGAACTGAGTATCAGACATTTTATGGTTGTCCTTAAACTCCTGTTCTTCCTTGGTCCGATTAATCTGGTTTTGGATGTTTCTAGATTTCTGTTTTTCCTGATCAAGCATGCCTGAAACACGCTTGTTAACAACACTATTTACATAATGATTCAGAACCTTTGCAGAGTCCGAATCACCATCCATCATAGCTTCATTGCTATCAAACAGAAAGTCTTCACCTAAACCAAGTTGATCCTTGATGTTCTTCGAAGGTTTGCCACCAGTCACAAGATAGTTACGTACATGGTCCACAAGACCGCTATCTTCTTTCATAGCGTTTAACACAGGCACAAAAGGTTTCAGCTCATCGAGCTGGGCTTTTAAGTTCTGTGCTTCCCTGCTGGAATCAGAATAACGTTTTTTTAGGAGCTCATTCTCCCTTTCGTCCTTCAGTTCCACAGGATTATCAGTAGAGGTATCAGCAATATTAGAGTCAAGATTATCTTGAGTTACTTCAACTGGTTCTACTGGATGTTCGACAACAGCACCATTGACGCTGCCATCAAGCCCTTCAAAAAAAGCCTCCGAGGAGCCAAACACCATGTCCTCAGCGGCCTGCTGAGTAGGATCTGGGTTACCTTTAGTGGTTTTTTCTTCACTAGCCATTGGATTTCTCCTTTTTGTTTTGCACATTTTGGACGGCATCATTAAGTTTGTTAGAGGCATTCTTCTGATCTAGATCCATCTTGTCACGCAGAAGTCTCTGGCGACCTTTTGTTTCTGTGACCTGTTGTTCTTGCCTCCCCTTCACCTCATGCTTCTTCTTGTCGACCTCTAGTTGTGCACGCATTATCCTGTCACGGATACCTGCCTGTACAACCTGTCTTTCAAGAGTTTCGATGGTACCATCCTTGTCCTTTAATTCCTCATCAAGCTGTTCTATTTGTTGCTGTGCTTGTTTTAGCATAGATTTCCTTTTTACTATATTAGATTTATTTCTCACATCAGATTCTGCGAGAACTGCTACATCATCTACAACTCCAAGCTTGAGTAATTCTTTTAATTCATCTAGATATGCCCATCTATTAATAGGTAATGTGGAACCTGCTACTACCTTAATATCAAATTTAGCAGCCCCATAATCATTAAATTTTCCGATTGCATTCCCCAAATCGTTATATACGGGAACATTTAATTCTACCTGCTTATCCTCATCCATATTATTTGGATTAACTATCCTAAATACCTTATGGGATTGGTATATAGCCTGTGAATATTGCATAATAACCCTACCCATTTGACGTAATGCTGGCTCAATAGATGATTTCATCCACTGTTTTATTCTCCTAGTACCATACTCATCCATAGCTAACATACCTCTAAAGGTCTCATGCTGCTCTCCTGTGTCTCCCTGCATAGCTGCATATATGCCAGCCAAATATTCCATATCTTGCTTACCTTCATTCACTATCCCAAAGAAAGCATTTGAAAGGGGTGCTGGCTGTACTGGTGTTGGAGGAGCGGCTCCTGGTCTTATTGGGAGCAATGCTCCTGGGGAACTAGCATATTTCTCCCAGTAATCACTATCAATAGAACCTTCCTCGTGCATCCAACGTAAGGAAGAACCTAGAGAAGCATTATGGACCATTAATTGATGAGCCTTGTTTAATTCCCTCTGTTTGCCTATAAGAGGAGAAACAGCAGACATAGGAAATGGAGTACCTGTCCATTTATAATGAAATGGAATGATTGGATATTCAGTTATATTATTAGGAAGAACCTTTTCATATAACGTCTTATCACCAGCCACACACGTAAGTTTTATACGACTACCGAAGAATTTAACTGCATCAACAAGAGTAGGAATAAAACCCTTATTCTTCTCCATTATCTTAAATTCTTGCTCAGTAACTATTGTATTTTCTATTTTAGAAGTCTCAGCAACCATTTTACTTTGAAACTCACTTCTAGCTGATTCAATCTGTTGTTGCATAGTTTTAGCAGCTTTTTCAGATTCTAATTTTAATCTAGCTGGCATCATGCTGCCCTTTTTAACCATTTCCTCCATGGCAGTTATATCTTCCACTAATTTAACTTCAAGTTCCTTCGTCATCTCATCTGCCTTAATCTTAACAGCTGCTGCTACCTTATCCAGATCCTTTACAGAAAGTGGAATCCTATAAAATACATTTACATAAGGCACTCTTATCTTCTCATATGTTTCATATAATGGACATAATTTGTCATTCTCACCTTTAGCAGGATCCCAGGATTCTGATTCACCTATATTTTTATAACTAAAATCTTTCTGCTCCGAACCCATAGCTTTCTCTGAATAGGAATAATCTGTATTATTATCTACATTTGCTTTCATTATTTTACGTTTATACTCAGGGAATATATTAATAAGATGTCTCTTTGGTAGGATCTTTCTAATTATAACGAAGGAAGCATCACTGAATAATAGATCCCTTGATTTAGCATCAACATATACATCAAAAGGATCCGGCTGCTGTATGATAACGTCACCCATCCCATGATCACTATTTGAATCAACTCCAATAACTAAGAAACCACATGATTTAGTTATTGCATCATTGATTGCATTAGCATAGAGAGAAACACCATCATTCTGGTTCCAGATGTAGTCAGCAACGTCAGAGAAAACAGCAGCCACATCCACATCGGATCCCTCAGTTGCTACAGCCTGCCATCGAGGGTCGTTGGCGGTAGCATAGTAATTTAACATCTCAACCACCGGTATAATACGGTTAATTGTAAATGTAGGCATTCCCTGTTCTTCAAGCGTTAATCGTTCCTCTTCAGTAAGTTGGTTATCATTAGCAAAATCACACCCCTTCTGATTCATATATTCCCATTGTTGTCTAGTCCATGAGTTGGACCCCTCAAAGAGAATCTTAATTCTGTCAGCTGTTTTATCCTTAGCCATTATCTAATCTCGAAATGTGGAAAGTCATCAAACTTATTATCCTTTACATTAAAGTTACTATTCCAATCACCACCCCATCTTAGTACATGACCCATCCCACGAGCAATCCCAATAACAAACCCAGCAAAAAGGGTTTGCCTTTCTCTATCAGCCCAGTCAACAGGGTACGGGGTAACATCAACGGCAAGGCTAGGATAACTATTATGACGTCCATCAGGATATCTAACTTTCGTCTTGCCCTTTTCATAGTACTTATTCTGCCTTTCTTTATCTCTATGCCCTTCTAAGACAGAACAATCCACGTGTTTTATGACTTCATTGAATATATCTTGAAGTCTTTGATCACAGTTAGAAAGTTCCCGCCTACTTTTCTTCCCGAATCTAGGCATCTTCTTCCTCCTCCTCATCATCATCTGGGACCCCAAGGTCCTCTAGTTTTATTATGTCAATTGGCATTATTCGTATAATATAGTAACAACAACGCTGCCATTCATACATTCTGTAACCTCTAAAGCATGCAAACTGGTTATACCGGCAATAGCCGCTTTTATATCATATGCTAAAGATCCCTGTACGGTATCAGCGTCGCTATTAGGCTTATTATGCGTAATAACCTTGCAACTACTAGCTCCTACTGCCATTTTATTCTCCTATGCTGTAACCCAGCTCTTTGCTCTGGGTTTATGTTTCATATAAGTTCCATCCTTACCCTCTATTATACTATTAGGCGGATTTGCGTATTTACATGCGTATGCTAATGCATCAATCGTATCGTCATGGCCCATACGCGGACCAAATGTAATTATTTCCCTTTGAAGATCGTACATGCTTTTCTTAATGTGGATCGCACCCACTGAAAAGCGTTGAGCAAGTATTTCTTGTATCCTATCACGTTTCGACATGCGATTACCTGGTTTTTCAGCAGCATACTTAACCGTGAAATCATTACGTCGTCGCATTTCTGCCATAAGTGCTTGAAACACAGGACGCGACATAGTTGTGTCTTCAATTGTAAAAAGGGACGGATGATACACTCCATTATACTCAAAAATGTGATCCACGATTCCCTTCTTAAAATCTCCTGGGATCCCGAGTACAGGGAGTGAACGCTTGCGAATATAGTCAATAACATAAATATTATTATCAGGGCAAACGCCAACAACAAGAAGAACACTGAAGTCGCTATCCCTACGAGTAGAATCTGTAGCGGGGTCAACACCGACAAAAATATTGAGCGGCTTAATTCCTTCATCCTTTGAGTGTAAGAACGAGATACCTGTTTCTTCGTCATGTTTAAAATCACCTTCCCAGTATTTTATGTGGTTTCTATTAAAGATAGAGTCCTCTTCACTCTGGACCTCCATCATATATTCTTGATAGAACTTCTGTGGTGCCCCACTATCAGCGTAAAACTTTTTCTTTCTATCCATCTCCTCGGCCCCAAACCACGTTGGCCATATAGGAGTGCTATCGTCTTGAATGGCTTTGTATGTTATTACTTTCCAACTGAAATCATTCCCTTCACTTTGAGCCTTACTATATCCCACAAGGATATTATTAATAAAGCTGTCATAATGAACGGGAGTCCCATTAATACGAAGCCTACCGCTACCAGGCTCAAGGGCAGGGAAAACGACAGCTGTAACAAGATTGTTAATTTTAGAACGAGACTCAGGCGTAATGGTATTATTTTCGTCCTCAAAATCGTCAAGTACGATAAGGTCATATCTTTTATGGAGTTTAGCACCCCCTCTAATACCTGATAGGTTTGACTTGCTGATAAGCTTACAACCATTTTTAAGTTCGATATCATCTTCTGTCCATTTTTTGCCCTTTAAATCGCCAAAATAATACTGTACTCTATCATTGTATTCCAAATGATATTTTATATAATCTAGATTTGGGACAGATATTTTACTAGATGCTGCCACCCAACCATAGAATAATGGACCCTCCGCGAAACAAAAATCATGCATAATACTGCATTTAGTAAGAACTGTCTTTCCATGGCCCCTAGGTAGTATAACAGCAAGCTGTCTTATATCTAAATCATTTACTGCATCTGCAACTTCATAATGGAAGAATGGAGTTTCACTACGCATGAAGTCATCCTTCAGAAACAACTTACCAAAAGCGATTAAGTCATTTTTGGCAAGTTGTAAGTCTTCTTCAGCTTGCGATACATTATGAAGGTTAATATTAGCCAAACAGGTCCCGCTCGTCTTTCGCAACCTGATCGAAGACGTAATCTTCCACCTTAGCACTCCTATTGGCAGCCTTCTGTCTTAATTTCATTTGAGTTGGGTATAAATTCTGGAACCTAGTTACAGCAGCTATAGTTCTATCGTCAGCCACACCATTAGGAACAACCTGGTGGCCATCACCATATTCCTGCATCCAGGCCTGTAGAGCCTTCTGCATTATGGTAACTTCATATGGAGATTTAAAATCTGTGCGTGATAGTCTATTCTGTATAGCTGATAGCCATTCCATATCTCCAGCCAGGCTGTCTTCATATTCCTTGCCATCAACAACATGCTTTAATTTCATCCCTGGTTTCCGACCAGTTGGAGGTTGTTGAGATTGCTGAGGTTCCCCAGCACTCGGCAGACCTGCGTCTGCCTCTAGAATGGCACCTGTACCTGTATTATCCCCGCCTTCTAGCTGTTCTGTAGCTTGTCCGTATTGTTCATCTGTAGGCATATTATTCTTCCTTATTTTTTTCTGTTAATTCTGGACGCTCCACCTCCTCCAACATATCGTTGGAGAAACCCTGAAACAATGCACCTGTAACATTAGTTACCTTAGTAGATTGCTTATCTTCTAGGTCCAGTATGTCTGCCAGCTTAAATAAGGCCCGCAGCCTTACATCTTCCTTCTCCGCCCCCCTGGATATTGTTTGGATGTCACTCAACACAGACTTGTCGTCTATACCGAGATCCTCTAAAATTGGTTTTAATTCTTCTTTCATGGCTGTTCTAATCCTTTCTGTCTTTATCAATCTCCCAGCCCTCTGACAGGCATACCTACGATTCTCTGTAGGGAAAGCTTTTAAATATGCTTCCTCCGGACGCATGCCACTCGCCATATATGTGACAAATAGATCTTCGTACTTTGAGGTTGTGGTCCGGTCCAAGAGAATGTCATCAGAAGATTTATTACCCCCAAATGAGTAAATGTTTATTCTTCTGCTGGTGTCCATCTGCACATCCTTACCTACGACGTAGGTTCCTGTGCAGGTGCCCACATATTCTCTGACCTTATTCCGCCCTTTTGAACGAAGCATCTTGCCTTTCCGAAGTATCTGGATGAAACAGTCATCGTCTGTGCGTACCCAATCTCCCACTTTAGCAGTACGCCAATTGTCTTGCACCAGAACTGCAACATCCGGAGGAAGTTCTTCTTCAGCATCGTATACATGATGAACAATATTATTTACCTTATAAGATCTCATGCTACATTGTAGCGGGGTGTAAGCCCCGCGTTTGTTTTAAGCATCTCCCACAATCCCAAGGCTTTTCAATCTTTCTATATCTTCAGGGTCCCAATATTCAGGATGCATCCTTATGTATCTGACAGCTTCAGGTTCATCTTCCTCATTCTCATCCTTCTTGATGTTGTCCGGCCCTAATAAGTAGTCTTCATTAACATCATCCCCGTATATTTCTTCGGATATAAACTCGATCTCTTCAGTTACATCATCATATTCTATG
>NZER01000304.1 GCA_002690445.1 Candidatus Pacearchaeota archaeon | reverse complement strand
GACATGATCTTCTGCCCGTACGACCTAGTGGATGGCACCTACTGGGTGCTTCGACCGACAGCGACCACCTATGCCGCTTGGCTTGTCGACGACACTCTTGTCTTCACGGACTCGGAGTCGTCACCGCAGACTGCTGGCAAGATCCAGTACTGGCTCTTCCGCTCTGGGCTTGGTTACCTCCCGACCGATGGCTCTCCCACCTTCACGGACCCGTAGGCCATGACCGACCAATCGGATCTGTGGACGGCGGTGCAGCTCGACTACGTTGCTGCGGGGCTGATCTCGTTGACCAATGTGCACGACACGACTGCGACATCCGTCAACGATACGGTCGGCACGGCAGCCTCGTTGTCGGTGATCGAGCTATGGCCTGTGCTGGCACAGGAGGACTACGACGGCACAGACGCGGCGCATGTGCAGATCGCCGGGTTCGGGGTTATTGCCCTGCTCTGGCGACGTGGCGGCACGGCAACAGAGATCGAGAAGATCAAGTGGAGCGAGTTCGAGGAACTCATGACCAGGCTCAAGCGGACCAACGCCCGAGCACGCCTGACTCCGACGTCGAACAGCAGCACGACGCAGTCGTCGGAGCAATCGTCAAGCGGTCGCAATATCCGGCCGTGGTCCGATTCGGATAGTATGCCGATGGGCACTCTGCCGAGTTCCCGTTCGGCAACATGACCGATGGCGCGGGCGACCTTCAAGAAGGGCGCGAAGGTCCAGCGTCTAGAGGAGAACCTCGACAACCCGAGGCGTGCGCTCCGACAGATCGGCGCGATCATCGTGGCCGAGTCGCAGCTTGCATTCCGCGAGCAGAAGCACGGCGATACCCCGTGGAGACCACGCGCGGTTCCTAACGTCTTCGGGATCATCGGCGACTTCCACGAGGGCAAGTCAAGGCCGCCGAGCCGTCGCTTTGAGGCGCGACCAGCCTTGCGTGATACCGGGCGGCTTGCCGCTTCGCTGTCGTGGAGGCTTGTGGGCAAGACTATCGTCGAGGCTGGCTCGAACCTTGAGTACGCTGCCGTGCACATGAAGGGCGGCAAGACCAAGTCGAAGACGATCACGCCGAACGTGCAGAAGCTGCTCGGGGCGTGGCTCAAGAAACAGGGCAAGGAACTAAATCGTCGCCTTGGGTGGCTGCTCAACCGTAAATACCGTGGCAAGGAACTCCCAGGCAAAGTCCCAGCGCGGCCATTTGTCGGCCTGACTCGGCAAACTCACAAGGACGTACACGAGGCGATTGGCGTGCACATCATGGAGGCGACGAAATGACCGCTGGCGCAATCGCTAGAGTGATCCGCGCGCCTGGCAGGGTAGTCGTCGATCCGACAAATCTGTCCAACGCATATCCGCACGGCGGCACCGAGGTCGGCAAGTCTCAAGCCTTCGTCTTGACGTCTCTAGCATCGCCGCCATTCCGCGTCGAATGCGAGGGTCTGGGCGATGCGTCCGATGTGCTCGAGCAGCCGAAGGACTTTGCGGCTTCGGTCGTGCTACGCGGCTGGGACGACGATGCCGTGGCGCAGTTCCACAGCGACGGCTATGCGGTTGGCGGAAAGTCGGGCCATGCCGTGGATATTGAGCCTGCATCGAGCCCAGGATCTACGGCGATCGGTCGCGCGTGCATCATCCTCTATGTGCCCGACGACATCATCCACGTCCCGGCGCTGCTGCTGTATCGCGCGATCCCCTACTGGCCCGAAGCGACCGACATCGCCTACGAGCGGGGCACCGAGTTTGGCCTGCCTGTCGCGTTCGTGTGCATCCGCAACGCCGCCGGTAAGATCCTTCAGCGAGGCATCTTTGCCGATCTATCACTGACACCCTAGGAGGCAGAATGGCGTGGCCCTGGTCCAAGAAGTCGATCGACATGACCTCCGACGCCTTTTCGCGGTGGCTGCGTGCAATGCGTCCGCCCTTCGATTGGTTCCATCGCCAGTCCGAACTCGTCCAGGAGCAGCTCGCCAAGATCGGCGACGATCACTTTGATGCGCTCGGGATTGATCTTTCGCAGGGCATTGCGCTTGCCTTGCAGGATCCAGAGATTGTCGCCGCGACCGCGAAATCGGACGCAGGGGATTCGGCTGGCGATGAAGCTATCGCAAAGCGGATGGCCGCAAACCTTCTCGGTAAGTTCCTAGGGCATAGCCAGACGCCGCCTGAGGAGCCTCAGAGGCCCGGTGAGCCGTGGTTTGAGAGCCCAGCCGAAACCATGGCGGGCACCGGAGAACGTCGCATACAGCGTGCCAATGAGCGCCAGGAGGAGCGTGACCGAATGGGCACGAGGTTGTTGCGTCGGGCACCGGACATGACGGGTCAAGGCAAAACACCCGACACCACCGCGACCGAAGACCAAGAGCCGACGCCCCTAGAGGAAATCCAGCGTCCGTCCATGATCCCGGAGCTGATCCGAAAGGCACAAGCTCAGGCGAACACGGAGGCGGCCGGGTGAATCCGCTCCAGATGGCGCAGCAGATCAAGGCCGAGCTCCAGGCGATCGTCTGGCCGGATGGTAGCGGGCAGGTTGTGTTCGGGTCGCAGGAAGGCCGTGTGCTCGTCTTCGCCGAGGGGCCGCCAGATCCAAGCCAACTATCGCCTGCGTTCCCGTTCGCGCTTGTCATCGTCGAGGAGGGCTCGTTCGACGAGGACGATCCGACCCTCATCGCATCCCAAGGGTTCTCCGTTATCGTCGCCGCGCAGGTCGCAGGCGATCCTTACGGCGAGGTTGCTTTGATCGGTGGCGCGCAGGCAAATCTCGGGACGAGTCCAGGCAAGGGCGTGCTCGAGCTTTCCGAGCGAGCCAGGGCAGCCGTGCAGGATCTCGTCGGATCGGACGGGGCCAAGGTCATCCTATCGGGCACCGCAACCAGTCGGCCGGGTTTGATCTCAGGGAAGCACTGCGCGTTCGCCGATGTGCGCCTGACGGCAACATGCACGAGTGCACTTGCATTTGCAGCGCCGCAGCAGCTTGTCAACTCGGGCGTCGGGCAGACGTGGCAGGGCGCGCACTGTTCGGATCGGTTTGACTTCGTGCAGTACCGTATGGGGTGGAAGGCCGGGTCCACGCCTGCTGAGACGCCAGCAGAAGCGACTGCAATCGTCTATACGGGCGCAACTGCGGCGGCCTCAATAACCACCGTATCCTCCCGCACGTATTCCGTCTTCGCTGACTACAACAAGCGCGGCGGATCGACCGTGGAGAACTCAAGCAGTGGGTCGCGCGTGGGGGCGTACTTCACAACATGAGCAGTCCACGCAGAGACGACATGGTGTTCCGGCCGACTATCGGTCGGCAGCGTGTCGCATCTGCGCCAGTCCGTGCACGCGAAGCACGCCGGATGGACAGATTGCTGCGAAAGAGGAAAGGGCCACTCGGTCGATTGGTCCGAGCCAAGGCTGCGAAGCGGGCACTGATCCGAAAGAGAAACGCCTCCTTGAGTGCTCGCCGACCCGGAGGAGTGGCTAGGGGTAGGACGCGGGTGGGCCGATTGGCGATGAAGGCTGGCCGTGTTGCCAGGATGGTCAATCCGGTGGGGTTAGTCGTCGGAATCCTGGCCGTGGCTGGCATTGCCGCGACGCGCCTTGCATCGGGCAAACCCCTAGAGGGCACCGGAGCAGACCTTCAGAAGCTCCTGTGGGGAGACAAGGTCGAACAGGCTCGCGCCAGTAAGGTGACCAGAGACCTGATGACAAGCGACTCGGCCATCCTGGGAATCTACGGCCAGTTTGGTAAGGACGAGGTCTCGGAGCTCTACAGTCACTACTACGACAAGAACCTGAAGCTCGAAAAGGCACGCACCCTGTTCAAGCAAGAGATGCCAGTCAACAGCACCATCGACATGCTAATCATCCGCGCCCGCGACGAGTTTGTCAGGTTATGGAATGGAAGCGAGGGGCCGGAGAAGGCAGACCAGCTCGGTCGGAAACTCGCGGCGGAGCTTGCACAGTATAGGCAGGAACCGTCGTGGTATGGCCTCACCCTAGTCGGAGCAGGGTGGTAGATGGCTGGCAGCGAGAGCAAGGTCCGCGTCCGCCTTGATACGCGCCAAGCGAGGGGAGAGCTTCGCGGGTTCGTGCGTGAAGCGGGCAAGACGGCCGGGCGCGTGACCGGCGGCATACGCAGCGCGGTCGGCAGGGGCATGGGCGTGGTTGGGCTCGGCGCTGGGGTTGGCGCTGGGATGCAAGCACTCAAAGGCGCGACCGAGGCAGGCGTGGGCGACGTGATGAGCGAAGCGTTCGGACCTCTCGGTATCGCAATCTCGAAGTATTTCCTGAATGACCTCGGCGAGGATGCACGAGCATCAAGGACCGCACGCGGTGTCGCTCAGGACGCCTATTTGTTCAACACTGCGATGACAGGGGCCATCTCTCCTCATGCCATCGCTCTTGGAGCCCAAGCCAAAGCATGGTATTTGGCAGAGGAGAAGGCCAAGACGAGGTTTGCGATGGAGCCTCAGTTCCAAGGGCCGTCATACGACAAGGTCATCAAGCAACTCATGTCCGGGGTCAAGCAACTGCTCTTCGACGGGATGGACTACCTATACGGCAGGCTGACCGGAACGGGCGGAGGGACGGGCAAGTAGATGGCAGTCACAAATCCGTTCAAGATCACCTACATCAGTCGCGAGGTCGGCGGCACGACCTCCTATCAACTGCTCGGTCCTTACGTTATCGACAAGGGACACGACCACTTGCGGCTTGTCTTCGATGTGATTGTCGTCGGAACCAGCCACTCAAATCTGCAAAGCAAATGCGACGACCTAGAGACCGATTTCCGCAAGCGGATGGAACACGACGACGTCCTCAAGATAGACATTGGCGGCTCAGTCTGGACGTACACGCACGGCACAGATCTATTTGATGGCTCTGCCTCGCTGACCAAGAGCGGCAACCCGGAGACCGACTTCGGATTTTCGCGCGCCTATACGTGCACGGTGGAAGCGCAGTTACCAGCGGACCAAGACAATGGTCTGCGTAGTGTCGAGGTGGTCGTCGATTATACGCCAAGCCGTCAGCGCACCGTGACCATGCGCGGGACGTACACCGGCCTGAGCGGCGCGAACGCGAAGACGAAATATGAAGCCGACTTCGATGCGGAGGCAACGGAGTATCTGGACGCTGTGGACAGTTCGGCAACGTGGGAACTTGTCGACGAGAGCGGCGTGTTCGGCACTCGGCATCGTGGAAGCTCGAACAATCCATTCCCGCATCTGTGGCACTTCACGCGGCAATATTCGGAACTGATCCACGAGCAACTTCTCAGCACACTCGACGACACAACGATCAAAGACCACCGGGTCAACTTCTCAGATCTGAGTAATCACCCCGGAGATAGCCGCCAGGACATCTACCGATTGCGGCGCTGTATTGGAACTTACGAGTGTGCGATCGACATTGACGTGTCGACGGATCTCTACGATGCGTTCGAGAAGAAAGTGCGTCCGCACCTGATCGCTCACTTCGAGGCTAACTTCAAGCCGACCGTCTTTGCACTCGACTCGAAGAAGGTGAGCTACGACGAAACCGCGAAGCGCATGTCCGTCGAGTTCCAGTTCATCTACCAGGCACCGAAGTCTGAAGCGGTCGTCGAGATCGCGCAGAGCTGCGCGTTCCGCGAATCGAGGACGATCGACTATACGCCCGTGCACGGCAAGAACGAGTTCTCGATGAATGCCGATCCGGGGTGGACAGTGCTCCATCGCATTTGGTCGCGTGTGGTGATTGTTGTCGGCTCAGAGAATCCCAAGGTGCGGATTGCCGAGAAGCCGCTGGCAGGTGATGCCGGTCCTTTCTCCGACACGATTGGCGGGCAGGATGGCCCGGACAAGCATGGAGGGAAGAACCCGGTCAGGCCGGAAGGCTGGAACGTCATAGAGAGCACCAGCGAAGTCGTCGACACGTACATCGGTGACAGTGAACTGCACGGCCAAATGCGACTCGCTAGACTGAACGAGACAGTGATCGAGCAGTATCACAGGGCACCCGATCAAACGACCGAACCGCCGATCCAAAGGGGTGCCAAGAAGCCCGGCAAGTAGATGGTCAAGGAACTCCAAAAGGCTGAAGTCACGCTAAACGGTTCGCCACTTGCCGCGACGTCGAACGTGGTCTGGAGCTTTGTCCGATGCGTGGCTCCGTACATGACGACGTTTACGG
>NZER01000303.1 GCA_002690445.1 Candidatus Pacearchaeota archaeon | reverse complement strand
GGCAGGGTCTTTGCTTATATTTGCTATATGAAAGGATGTGGGGTCGCTAGTGTTGTTGTCGTATTCCTCCTCCCCTCCATATTCAACCGTAGCATCATTAGATTTCAAATAGGGCCTCAAGAAATTAACCGGGCCATCTACAAGTATCTTCTTGCCATGATGAATTGAATGGTCTATGGTTATATCTCCCGGCTTTAATATATAGTAATAAGCCCAATAATTTGTAACATTTGGTTTGTTATGAAGGACCTGAATTTCATTACTGTCTTCAAAGAATGCAAATGTAAATTTTTCAGAACCAAGAGTAATACTGTACTGGTCTCCCCATTTTGATTTTATAATATTATTGTAAAGGTTCTTTTCTGTTCTGTTTGCGGGTGCTGAGTAGTCTGTGGCGCTAGTTATAAATGCCACGGTACCGGCAGCTAAATCAAAACTCTCATCTCCCGTAAAATTAGACACGGCTACTGCTCTGTCGTGTAAATTAACCACAGCGAACCCCATCTGTGAGCCGATTACAAGATTATTCCAAGCGTCAGGCAACACGACCTTTAGGTCGTCGCTATGCTTATCAGGCTTAAAGAAAACAAAATTATATTCTTGCTCTATATTATTTTTACTGAGAGTCTTTCTATCTAAAACATGTAGCTCATTTTTGGGGTAATATATTAAATCTCTGTTAGATGAGTTTTGGTCTTGTATATTTGCTGTCCAAGGATCTGTATCGTTGTCGTAATCATACTTATAAGCTCTGTTTTTCAACAGAGACTCTTTTACAAGTTCGTCCTCTACTTCTAGCTTATCCAAACCGGCATTTACATAGTATTTCTCGTCATATTCGGGATCGTCTTCAAGAACAGCATGGAACTTACCCGTCAAGAAGATCGTGTCTTGCTGCGTAAGACCATCTATATCTAACGTGTCTGTCAAAGTAGCGTCGTTATAGCCACTAGCAATATAAACCCCGGAAGGCGTAGCGTCTCCGTTTGTATATACGTTCGACGAATGCTGATGTATAGTGCTTTCTTTAACCGCCCCAAGAGGGCTATCAAGGATATCTGCTCCTTCTGAGTAATTTTTTATAGACTGCCCGGCTGGAGCATTCCCTAAATTAATTACGTTTAAAGTGCCAACGTTTATGTCTTCCACGTAGAAAGTATCAGACAAGAAAGAGAAAGAACTTGTCTTGTTATCAATTTGTTCTGTTAAATCTTTCTTTCCATATAATTCAAAAGTATTTTCATCAATGACTTTTACAAAAAAGGTCTGCTTCTTTGTGTCGGATATATAGTCTTCTGGGTTTATGATAAAATTAAAACTAATCCTTTCGTCTTCGGGTTTTTCTGTACCTAAGCCTGACTGGTTGGTATTAAAATCATACACCTTACCTCCGTCATCTTCCCTTACAAAAACATAAAAACGATCTGCGGTCTCAACCTTATTTATCTGGTAATCGGTATCAAAAAAGGCCGAGAGGGTTGGGGGGAATTCTATTTTCAGCTTTTTAACAGAGCTACCGTCCCAAGCAAAGAAAGAATATATATTGCCATGATAGGCCAGTATACTTTGTCCTTTTTTTAGTGTTCCAGTTGTCACTGTTGCTTCGCCAGCGCCATTACCCGTCAAAGTGTAAGCGTCGCCATTATGATAATGATCCGCAACAAAAAGTTTATCACAATTAAAAACAAGCTTTTGGTGAGTAACTAATTCGTGATTGGTTAAAGTAAATTTGCTACTAGTATGGTCAAGCGTAATATACTTTGTTGTTTCCCCCTCAAGTCCATAATTATTATACAGTCTATCGTAAGCGAATTTATGCTGTTTTTTGCTGCCCTTAAAAGATTTTAAGTTTACATCAGACAAAGACCCATCCAAAACCACAAAGTCTCCATCATTCAAAGTTATAGACGGATCTTTTATATTAGAAGTATCTTTAAAATTATCGTAAGGGCCTTCGAAAACATTTGAATTTACATACTTATAATTTCTAGATTTAAAACTGGGAATAGTAGAGGGCGAGACAAAAGTTTCCTCCTTGGGGCTTAAAGAGTCACAAGAAGTTTCTGAAAAATTAGAAAATACTAAATCAAAACCCCTGTCATAATCAAAGTCGCTATCAATAGAGGGGAGCTCTAAAGAGAAATCGTCGTTCCTATTTATTTTTACCCTTGTGGCGGCGTCGCTTGGTTGATTAAATTTATATATATTATTCTGATCCTCCTCCTTGATAATAAAACTCAAAGAATCTTCCCTAGATATACTAAAAACAGCATCCTTCTTCATGGTAGCTTTGAAGAAATACCCAGTTGTATCATCACCATTTTTATCTAAAAACTTAGTTTCTTCCCTATCGGAATAAAGATCTAAAGTTACATCTGCTGTAAACTCTTTGCTTGATATTAAGAATATTTTAAAACCTTTAAGCTTGTCAGACCGATTAGCCTCAGTAAACCCAGAGAACATCATAGATATAGAGTCGTCGCTTCCACCATATGAATATACCTTGCCAGAACTGTCAGGAGTTATAACGACCTCGTTAAGTATAATAGGTTTAATTTTTTTGAACTGCCAGCCTTGAGTCGTCTTACTTATCCTTATGCCTAAAGACCCACTCGGAGCAACATGGTTAAGTACCCCATCTATATAAACTCTAATTATAGGAGTAGACCAATCAGTCAAATCGCCTTCTATATCAAAATCGTTTACCTGATTCCTTACGATATTTATGTATTTATCTCTAGGGGTATTCCCAGTAATTGTGCCAGTTGCATTACCGGTACCATCTTTGATGTCAAAAGTAAACGTGGTATCTCCAGTAACAATAACCGAAAAGCTGTTATTATAGGCTGTCGGTGTAGCTCCAGAGATAGTCACTGTATCACCAGTTGTTAAGGAATGAACTGTCGATGTTGTAGCTGTTGCTATTCCTAAAGACTCTGTTATATCAGCTGGATTGACTTCGGTAATCGAAGAAATAGTAAACTCTTCTGAAGCGACAATAGCGCCGCCATCAGTTATTTTAATATCAACATCTTCGTTATGAACTATGGTATTTCCAGTAGCAGAAAAGTCGCTATTACTTAAGTTAAGCTGGTTGAATTTAATTATTTCAGCATCAGAAGCTGTCCAAACACCTTCATTATGAGTATATTTCCTAGCTGTTTCCTTTGGTATATAATCTATATTGGTTTTTTTGTCACCTATCTTTTGCTGAGAGATTATATTATTTTCTTTTGAAGTACCAGCATGTACCTTAGCTTCGTATTTTGTAGCGTTTAAGAAGGTTATGATTTGGTCGCTTTCTGCTGGCCAATTACCAAACCCGCTAGGTAAAATAACGTCAGCAGATGAATCAATAACAATAGTTTGCCCTGCATCGTCTTTTGTCAGGTTTATTTTTCCATGCTCTACAAATACAACATCCTCATTCACAGAAAGACTATTGGAAGAGTTGCCGTTTAAATTAAAATTAACGTTACTATCATCCCCAGAGAATATATTTACTATGTTGGTGGAATTGCTTGCTCCGGCACCAGCTATATTAACCCTGCCGCTGTCTTGTATGACCACTACGTCGTCATCATTTTCTACTGTAGCAGTAGGAATAGGGGTGCTGCTAGTTATTAACGTAGGGGTTTCGGTGCCCCCTATCGCCAAAGTCCCACCATTAATATTTGCTATCTCAATATTTGTTCCATCTGCAGTCTTAGCGTGATTTGTTAAAGTAAAGTTGCCAGAAGTAATAAAGGTCTTGCCCGCATCTTCTTGTCCGACCGTTATATCACTAGTTATGACAGGCGAATTATAAAATTTATCCAAAGGAGAAAACTGAACACCAGAAACACCTGTTTCTATAGAAACCTGAGCGTCGCCAGTAGTATAAGATTTACATGAAAAATTAATTAAAGAAGCCCCAACTGGATCGACTGGTTGGTCGGCAAATTTATTGAAATCGTCCAACTCCTCAAAGTGACTTCCGTTAACAGAAGGAGTTATGAAAGCCTTAGTCTCGTCGAAAGGCAACTCAGAACTTTCTCCTGTGTTTATATAGGCGTCGATACTCTTACCTTTATAAGATTTCTCAACTCTATTTAGAATTAAACCGCTAGGCTTTGGCCCAATAACAGTTTTTATAGCGTCCAACGAATTTTGCGAGATGTCGGCGATACGCAAGCCAGTCAAACCCTTAACCTCAATAGGTCTTCCATCAGGTAAATCAGTAAGAGTATTGTTTATAAAGCCTGTTTCGTCAGTATTGTCTGGACTAATTTTTCTGGTAGGGTGAGTTGTGCTAAAAGAGAGGGAGCTTATTTGTAATTTGTCATTAGGGTCAGAAGATTTTAAAATTGTCTCGTCTTTATCTTTGATTAAAATGTAAGCTCTGTCTGGGTCTAGCTTGACTTCTGCTTCGTTGGCTCCATCTACCTGAGAGTGCTCGCTCTGCTGGGTCATATCAAGCAAACAATTAACAGAAGGAATGTCAACCTCTAACGGTAAGAAATTCAACTTCTTGAGAACTTTTCCGGTATCTCCTGTTGAACCTAAAGTTAAATTTTGCTTTTTAATTACTCTGAACTCTATTTCTTCTGGCTTATAGTTTTTAGTTATATCTGTTTTTAACAAGACCACAGGTAGAGAATTAAAAGAAGAGATATTACCAAAACCATCTGGAGACGGAGCATCAACATACTCATTATTATAAAAAAAGATAGTCTTATTAGAGAGGGAGTCCGACACCAAGTCTGTCCAAACGTTACCACTATCTTTGTATTGTAACTGATAATCCCAGCCAGATTGGTGACCCCTGTTGTTTTTGTATCCAACATCACCGACAACCACAGCTCTTTTGGTATAAAGCTTGTATACGTATTTTGTTATTCTTAATCTAGACCCCTCGCCAAAAGTAGCGCCTTGGAACGTGTCTTGAATTTCTAAGTCGTAGCCGCCCTTTTTATGAAGCCTAACCAAATCTAAGTCATTGCCTTTTGTATATTCATATAGATAAGGGGCAGCTAAAGCTTGTTTCTCCTTGCCGTCTTCATCCCCTGCAGATTTGTCTACGTATTCGTAATTATCAAAAACTATATCATCTAAATCCGAGGCCTTCTTTATAGCAAACCCCTCATAGTTCTTATTAATGTGAGGGTTGTTGGGGGCGCTATAAGCATAGCCATTTATATAATTTATTACCGCTCTATTGTATGAACTGGACATCTCTGCCGTAGTGGAAGACGCAGCCACCCATTCGCTCATATAGACAGGTTCTGCTTCATCAGTTGTATCTTTGTACTCGCTGGGAGGAGATACATTATTAAAAGCGTTTTTATTTATTACCCAGTTACATGACGGTACCGCTCTATGAGATTCATATTTTAATATTTTGTAAGACCTAGGACGCTCGTCCTTTTCAAAAGGAGCGGCGGGAAGGGAGCCTTCAAATTCTCCAGTATAATTAGATTTACCTACATATATCCTTAGTCCGTACAGCATGGCGGTTAACCCTTTGCCAATTTCCAAAGCGGAGCCATTCGGCCCCGACAAGTCACCATAATCAGCTTTCCCACTGCTTTTTAGGCCTCCATCCACAAACAAAGAAAGATCTATATCTCTTGTGATCCCGTTTAATCTAGCGCTTACGGCTACATGGTGCCAAGTATCATCATTTAATGCTGCAGACTGTAAGAGAAGGTCTCCGTTAACTTTGAACTGTATCTTGCTGGAATCAAGAGTAATTTGAAACCCATTCCCTCTTTGCGCCACATAGCCAGTACCACTGTGACTAGAGTCCGGCTTAATCCAAAACTCCATAGAGAAATTTCCGTTTTGAATATCGAAAGACCTATGAGAAGCTAAAGAAAGATATTTATTGACACTTCCGTCTAAGTTTATGACAGGAACATTTGGAGTGAAAGGGCTGCCGTTCGTGACTATCTCTACATTTGTATTACTAATAGAATGCTCAAATTTAGAATAATCATAAAAATTACTTGCATCGGACCTTAGAATTAAGCTATCCGGAGACTCATTAACCACCCTGAGAGCGTTTATGTTGGTCGTTATGTTAGATTTGTTCCACTCAACCGCTCTAACATCTACATCTGCATGAGCTTGAGCAAACAACTTGCTTTGAACAGTGAAGGTTCCGATGTTACCGTCATGCACCTCTTTTGCCTGCAGTACTGTCTCCCAATTATAGCCCTGATTCCTATCCCTAACCTGAAACTCATAATAAACCCCAGTATTAGGGGGAACAAAACCCTGAACTTCAACAGTGTTATTAGTAGAATCATAGTTTCCCGTCGTAAGAGGGTCAGAAGCAGAAGCTGTACCAGTTAAAGTAACCCCTAGGTAAGACAGTAGACCATAGCCATCAATACTAAGTTCATCAGCTTTTCCATAATTGACCATGCAACCAAAATTATTTTCTGCGTATGTTAGCTTGTCCTGTATGTTAGTTAAGGAAAAATTCTTCTCTTCGCTATTAGAATACCTAAATTCTTCGACTACCTTAGGCCGCTTGGTATAGTAGCTGCTATCGTTGAAAGGGTAAGAGTCAAAGTTGGTATGATATGTTTCTGTTAAGTAAAGCTTTTCCTCACCCCTAGACTGAGGGTTGCGCGTGTTTTCGTTTATAGAAAAAGGCGCTACAGACCCAGCGTTACTACTCGAAAAAACAGAAGGAGCATTGGAATTAGACTGAGTAGACGTATCTGAATCAACGTAGACATCCCTCTCTAAATAAAAGACAGATGAATCCGCAGCTAGCTCTGTTGAAATTATTTCCTTAAGAAGTGAAGCGTCCTGTCTTTGCTTCTGCCCTGTAGCAAGTATAGTCACAGCGCCTATATATTTTTTTTCAAAAAACAGATTTGGCTTTCTTTCGAACTCTTCCTTGCTAGAACTTAAGTTAGATTTTTTTATAGAGCCATCTAAATGATCTATGTTTAGTATGCTAGCGTTTCTTAAAATATTAGTGGAGCCATACTTATAATCTAAAAGCTTGACCTTTCCCATTTTTTTGTCCGGAAGCTCTGTAGATGAATCGCCTAGACACAAAGCTTGATCGCTCATTCTTATCTCTTTTTCTTTATTAAAAGAGTAAGGTTCTTCGGTAGCGTTTACTGGGTCGAAAGTTCTATACTCTGTTAAAGCATATTGCAGGTTTTCATCCTCTGACCATTTTTGAGCACCCTGATAAAATGTACTACGAACCTCTCCAGCAGAATAAGAAAGCAAACTTCTTTCTGCATCTAAGGTATTATAGCCACCCTTAGGTACCACTAAATACTTTTCTCCAGAAGAAAAATAAGAATATCCACCCCCATTAGAATCGTTGCTAGAAACCTCTTCGGGCTCTATGGTATGAAGAGCTCCGGAAATTAGAGACGGACCTATATATTCCTCTTGCTCTTTTGACGAAGCCTCTATTGCTATAGGAGAGATAGAATCGAGCTGCTCCACACTATCCCCAAAAACATTTGTTTCTATAGGCGTATAAACATCATCATCATTGCTATCCTTATTTGATCCGCTATTAAAAAATACCCTGTCCCCAACACTGATAGTATCGCTAGGATCGGATACTTTTTGGTAATAAAGTTTTTTATGTTCCCTTTCTTTCGGAAGAAGTTGATATTCCAACTGGTAAAAATTATTAGCGTTGCCAGAGCCAGTAATAGAACCGCTAACACCAATCGAATTGGGACTAAAAGATGCCTCGACAACACCTATAATATCATGGGAACCAACAACAATGCCATCTTCGTCCATTTTAATATTATCCCTAGACACACTTTTTTGAACCAATTTGACACTCTCACCACTCTTAAAATTAAGCTCTTTTGTATCTTGTCTAAATGTATAGTCCTTTTGTTCCGACTTACCCCAGTCTTCCACCAAGTCTACTTGGAAATAATCCAAATCGCTTTCAGAATAATAACCCGTTGGCTCAATTATTCCGTAAACACCACTCACCTTAAAGTCCATGGCACCGCTTACCGAATCCCCTAAATATTCCGTATCAGTATAGGGGAATTGAGCCTGAGGACTTAATAGCTCCCAAGAAGGAGGGTTTGTTGCAGAGTTGCTAGTTCTTGATACTTTTCTTTCCAGAGTATAGCTTTTATAAGGATCTGATAAATAATTTACGGTCCTAGATTTACGCAGATAGTGGATATTCCTGTCTGATTCCTTAGCTTCCACAGCCCCGCTATCCAGAACCTTGTAGCTGGTCATTAGTTCGTTTGTCCAACCTGAATAACCAGAGACCCCAGAGTCAATAAAACCAAAACCTATATTCTGTTTTTTGTCACCAAGGTCTACTCCAGCTATATAATTCTTTATGTCGTTGTTAGAAAACTCTGCTACCTTTTCCCAACCAGAATGGACCTCTATTAGCTTGTCGTTATTTTTTTGTACGGCTGAAGTTTTTCTATAACAATAATAACCTTTATCATCTTGAGATAAATCTACCGGAAAAACAACCTGAGGAGGAATATTTATTACAAAATTTTCGTCACTTAAATTTTTAGGATGAACTTCGTATTCCTTTCCTCCCTCTAAAAGCTCACATCTTTCTATATAAAATAAAGCTTCTGGAAGCTGCCCTGCGTAATCGTCACCCACAATCATACCGGAAACGTCCATATCTTGATGGATAATATCGTTCAGTACTATATATTGGTTCTCGAATAACTTACCAGAAGTATTTACCCTAGCTTCATAATCAGACTGAGTTTCAGAAAGGCTTTTTGCCGCCTCGGAATAATATGGCCAGAAATTAGTTAGCTCAGCCATCCTAACCCTATAGTTGAAGTCAGGATAGGTTAGGTTTACGTCTTCATCAGGGAAGAACTTTTTAATAAATTTTACATTATTTTCGTTCTGTTTTTTTTCGACGCTAAATGGCATTTTTCCTTATTCCTTCTTATAAATTACACTAGCTTTGGATACTCCTCGGATCAATATACTCATACATACTCGGGTCCTCCTCGACAGACCTTGATGCTAACTCCCCAAACTGCCAATTGAGAGCGCTAGTCTGCCTATAAACAGGGGTTGCGTATGGATTAATAAAAGCTCCGCCCATAGCTCTAAGATAGAAATCCATTTGAGCATAAGGTTCTGTATTTAAAACAGCTCCCGCTTGCACTTTGGGTATCAACTTAAGAAAATAAAACCTAGGGTAGCAAGCCCCAAAAGGCCTGTAACCAGAGCCTTCTACCACGTCTGATTGTGCACCATGGTCCCCAATCATATTTCTTTTGCAAGAATAGTCTCCTGCCATGTGATGTAGGTATTCGATAACTGCATTTTCATCGGTTCTATAAGGTTCTTTCTGTAGTTTAGCAGGGTTTACGCTACGCCAACCACTACGGCCAACACTAAGTCTTCCTGTTTTTCTCAAGGGCTTATCAAGGATCACTTTAATTATTTCGCTGGGCATTTTACCGTTTATCTTTTTGCAAGAAGGGTTTAGTCCCGCATAAGCTCTTGACGCCACAACTTGAGTAGACACAACTCTATACGGCTTAGGGGTAGTAGGGGGACACGAACGATAATAATCGTAAGGAGGTGCAGAATGTTCTGCGTATAAACCTAAATTACCTTCATAAGGACTGTTGGTATTAAAAACATAAGTGAGGTTACTCGAACTTTTAGACATGAATATGTGCAGCCTAGGTCCCGGATCGTTTCTCGGACCCGGCATTACCCTACATAATTCTGTTCTTATCATGTCATACTGATCACCTACTCCCCTCTCATATTCTTTAGACCTATGATGGCATCTATTGTTTAGAAAACCCATAATATCATTGTAAATGCTTGGTTTATATATATTAGTATTGGCCCAATGATAATGACTGCTAGTCATAAACATTATCCATTCATTGGTCTCAGAAGGGACAGTAGTTTTAAAAAGATTTGTAAACCCAAAAGACTCGTTATGTATTCCGTCAAGCTCAAAGGCCCCCTGTGTTTTTGGATCTTCTGTCTCGTTGGTGTCCAAATACTCCTGATCGCCACCCCAAAAAGTTGTACCATTACCGAAAAGCTTATTCTTATATTTGCCGGGGCTAGTATACGTTACCCCAGTACCTTGGGTGCAAACTACCTTATATTTTTTACCCTTTTTGATGGGTATAAATTTAGCATGGCCAATATCGTTGCTATTAACAGCGTCCGTTCCTTTATAAAACCAGCCAGCCGGATCAATAGGAGGCTCCATGTTTCTAAGCACCGTAGCTTTAGCTCTCTTAGGCAAACCCCAAGCGTAACGCCTGAAATAAAGAACCCCTCTGCCGCCTTCTATTGCGTAGTTTATTAGCTCTCTTCTGTCAGCAAGCCTCATAAAAGAACTAACGAACTTTCTCATTGATTCGTAAATAGGGTTAGCTGAAATATACATTCTTAGGGCGGGAACCACACTTGAGCCATATATGTTCATAGCTGAACCATATTTATAATAATTTTGCCAAACCCTTTTTGACTCAGTAAAATGGTGGCCAACCGTGCCTATCCCTTTTCCGTCTCCAAGTATTATGTTTGAAGAAGTGTTTCTTCTATTTTGCTTGTCCGTAGTTGCCCTGAGTAAAGCGTATAAATCGTGAAAAGTAGGCTTAGCCTTAGCCAAAACAGCAAGATCTAAAGTTACTTTGAAAAGCTCCGTAGGTGGCAGCATCTTTTCTATTGTAACTGTCTTAGTTTTTTCTATTTCGTTGTGTCTTTTTGAAAGAGATTCAAAAACTTTAACCACAGGGCCAACAGGTATGGTATTGTTTGCTTCGTCTTTAGTGCCATAGTTTAACCTATCATCTTGCCTCTCATAAAAGTATAACTTTGCGTTGTCCGTCGTTCCGACTTTTCTGACAAAAAGGATCTGGCCATCATGTACATAGCCAATAATCGGTTCTGCTTTTTCATCTTTTTGTTCTTGTTCTTTTGTTAAATTTGGCTTGTATTCGAATTTAATTTTGACCATGTCTCCTGTTTCCAAATTAGGGGACGCATTTTGGTGAATTAAATGACTCCATTCTTCGCCAATTTTATTTGAATTAGGATATACAGACCACTGTTTTCCGTCTTGAGCTCCTGAACTATTACCCCAATAACTGGCATCCACTGTACTAGAGAAAGTATTACCAAAAGAAATTAACCCATTCCCCTTGTATTTTTTATAATATGGGTTTGGCTTACCATCTATTTCTTTTAATGTTCGGGGGTGGTTATCTAAAGAAGTAGGAACTATCTCAAACCTCATAAATTCATAGTCCAAACCTTCTTTAAAATAATATATCTTGTTATAAATATAAGCTCTTTTTCCGGTTTTTTTTCTATTGGCGTTCCTGTTAACAGCGTAACTATATTTTTTCTTTATTACGGTCTCGTGAACTATCTTCATGCCAGTAGGAGCAGAGCCACCCCAAATCCTCAATTTAAACTTCATACTATCGTTTTCTACTGCTGTAGTTTCCAGATAATAACCAGCTAAACAGGCGTCAAAACTATTAATAGCCCTTCCTGTGCTGTAGTCGTACTCCTCAAGATTTGCCCCTCTTCCTGTTAGTTTTTGATAGGAAAAAACAGGACTTCCTATAAAGTTAACCCCTTTCGACTTGTGCCGCCCAGATAGTGTTTCTGAGTTATCATAAGAACACTTCATCAAAAAGTCGCTACTCCACGTAGTCTTTGACATTCCTTCTTTTTTGAATCTGATCGTTTTACCGTGAAACCCATGCTTTCCCCCTAAAACAGGAATATTCTCTGATCCATCTGCCATGCTGCCCGAACCTCCCCAAGTATCATAATTTTCTAATATTGCTGGCGGAGAACCAGAACCGTAGCTTTTAGAAATCGGGTGATGACAAAACGCTAACGAGCCTCTCTTTTTATAATCCACTGCGCTAGAAAGAACAATAGGGATTTCGTATTTATAAGTGACTCTATATTGTTCAAGCCGAGGGTTACCTATACCATCCATTCTTTCGTAGGTTACGGGCTTCCTAGAAATACCCAAAGAGGGAGCGAACACGTTTTGCCTAGTAAAATACTTAAAAAAATCAAAACCTATATCACAAATAGTTAAAGGTCCCTGATGAAGCCTCTTATCAACATATGGAGCATGTTGTCCTGCGTACTGTTTGTCTGCATCGAGTGCGATAACATCGGTCTTCCAGTTTCTTTTAAAAGGAGAAAGTCCTCCACCTTCGCATAATAAACTCCTTTGCTGTTCCGCTCCCCTAAAATAATATGTATATACCCATAACCCCCAGTTCAGCAAATCTTTAGCTGCGTTTTTTCTTTTAAGCACTCCATCTGGAGCTGGATGAGCTTGTCCATACTTTACATATACCCCATGTTTTACGGAGGGCGGATATCTCATATATATAGTATTGCTAGCGTATTCAGTAAAATACTTATCTCCAGATCTGCCTGCCGTAAACAAACCTGTACTCAAATAGATATTATCGTAGGGACTAACTAAGTGTTTAGCATTTATTTTCCTGCCATGATAGTCATACCCCTCAAAAGCTGCTTGAAGAGATTTGCTCCGACTAGGATTTAAAGCTATAGCCCCTCTTTGTCTAAAAGCGCTTTCCCAATATTGCTGGTTACTAAGGACTGCACGAGTAGAGTCGACCGCTCCATCAAAATTATTGCCCTCGGCCCAAGGACCCATCTTCTCTAATAATTTATTTTCAGCAGTCTTTCTTCCGAAAATAAAAGCATTTAGAGGGTTCATAACATTTGCCCCCTGAGGGGTACCAGCAAAAGCTAAAGGCCAATTCCCCTCTCCAGTAGTACCAGTAGGGTACTCGATATTCATGTATACCTTCCACCACTCGTCTTCAGCTGGACTGACCCCTAAGGGTACTTGAGGGGTGGCTGTGTTTCGCATACCGAGAAATATGCTATCAGCATAATAGAAAATCCTCCAAGCGCAATCAGGGCCAGAGCGCTTCAGCCTAAGATTAAACTGCCTAGCCAGTCTATTGTGATCTAAATGACTGGGGCATATATTTTCTTTGGCCAGAGGTACATTGGAGTAAAAATCCATATCTCACTAACTCCATTTTGCGCAAGCGACCCCGCCTTCTGTTATGATACTGCTAACTCCGGCTCCTCTTTGCTGAACATTCAAATCTATCCAACCAGAATGCCTACCCCAACCTGTCCATCTAACATGTAGGACGTCTTCTGGGGCGTATTCTGGTTTCGCTATGAAATCCCCTAGCTTTCCTTCCGCACTCTTTTCGAAAAAATGCTTAGGTACATCTATGTAAAAAAAATCCTCTGTTGAATTTTGTTCTGGACTGGTTTTGTAAGAGCCGTCTCCTTCTGCAAGAGAGTCTTCGCTTAGTCTATTAGCAAAAACATGCTTCACAAGCAAGACCTTACGGTCGCCATATTTTTCAGATAAAGCTTTGCTTGCGACGGATAAGTCCCAGTTGGTTGAGTCATTCGGCGGCACCGCATCTTGGACTGGGCTAACTTTATATATAAGATTTGCGTTCATTTTTAAAATAGTTTCGGGGAAAGAGGTATGTCATACCCAGTCTCCATAACAGTTGCCTTTATTAAGCTCTCTGCTTTAAACCCGTCCGCTCCGCTAATATGTAATTTATAAGACATCGGATCCGAATCAACATAATTTTTGGCCTGAACAACAACTTTTAAAAAATATTCATTCTGTCCAGCAACATATTTATGTCTCCTTAGAGGTGTGGAATCAATGCCTGTCTGGGTATGTTCTACGTACGAATCTGTCACCATAAAAGGGTCCCCAGTAAATACCTTCCAGTCTGTAACCGGCTTAGTATAGGAAAAAACTTTAGCTATTCCACTTGGTTTATTTAAGGATAGCTGAAAAGGACTATAGTTCGTTAAGTCGTCAGGAGGATCTATCATAGTTACTACGTCAGCTATGCCAGTATTGGGAAACTGAACCAGCAGATGACCATCTTTCATTTTTTGTATATTAAAATTTAAGTTTGGAGTAGCGGACACAGTATCCCCAGAGTATAAGTTAGTCCTTATGCTAGATATATGAGCTTCGGTCATCATGGTTTTGTATGTGCTGTTTTCCCTGCTTACCAACCCTGAAGCTTCATCATTTATACTAAGCCCTAAAGTTGCCCCATCTGTCGCGGATGCAGCCGCTGCACCAAGCTCTCCTGACCTAAACCTAATTTTTTTATTGATATCTTCTGTGTCGTAATATAATCCGCTACCACTAAGCTGAACACCAGTAAGGAAAGAATATTTTTTGGAGTGGTCCCCGTCTACATGCTCTAAATATATCTTATAGGGTAAACCCAGAGTAGCATCATCACCAACCGCAAGATCAGAAAGATAAGACACAAAAAATGATCCGCTTACAGCTTCCCCAGCCGAAGACTGGAGCGAATGTCTTCTTACTATAGTTTCGTCTTCGTTTAGAGGATAACCTTCTCCTCCTATATTGATCATAACACCGCTTGGGTTCTCCGGACTACCAGCCAGCAAGAAAGCTCCTGCTTTGAAATTACCAAAAGTTGTATAAAAAGTAAAACCAAGAGGGTAGCCTCGTTCGGCTAATTCAGTTTGCGAAATTAACTTAAGGTCTTTCTTTGTTCCTCCCCCAGCAACATCAGACAGGTAGCTAATATTAGAAGCGGAGTTGTCGAACTCAAAAAATTGATGACCGTCAGTAACTTCTCCTGATAAAATACTACCGATTAAACTTGTGTTTTTATTAAAAGTTAAAGCGTCCTTAAAAGTTAAGGTACTGCCCACAGAAGATGATCCTAATACAGCATTTGCACTCCCCGCCTCCCCGGCTATCCCGTCGGCGCTAAATACTTTAGCCAGTAAAGAATTACTTACATCAAGGGTCCCTTGTGGACCATAAACATTCAAATCATTTATCTCTATCTCGCAGCCATCCGAATCAAAGAAAAAACTATTAATCTTGAAAGCATCTTTTTTGCCTATAGAACAAATCAAGTCATTGTTAATGAAATAATCGTAAGTCTTCTGAAGAAAAGTCCCTTTCAGATTTATGTTCTGGTTTGCTGAATAAGAGAAAACGTTTCTACCCTCAGGATCAAAAATCCTACCACTCTTAAAAGTAAAGGAAGACGTTTTTTGATGCATGTCTACAGTACCAGACAAACCAAAAGTAGCCTCCCCGGTGGTAGAGGTCACCTCTATGTCGAGGTCGAAAGCAATGGGGGTACTACTGTCAAAAGTAGAAATTCTTCTTTTCTTATATCCAGATATCCTCATCTTAAGCGTTGTTTGACCTCTGGGTCGAATATTTATCTTTAACTTCTCTAGCTAAAGGACCGACTTTATTAAATATTTCCTCTAAAGCGACGTCAGCCGAAGCCCTGTTACTTAAACTCACCGATATAGAAAGGCCACCTTCATCAATACTCATAGACAAACTATCAAGGCCATTTTCTGGAGTAAGTAGTTCTATAAAATCTTTCATATTTTTATCAACATCAGCTATATAAATTTTAAAAGTATAGCTTTTTCTAGGCTCGTCCACCTGTATGTCGCTTATATTACCTCTTAATCTTTCGTGATATGCCTGAGCTGTCACGTTCTGCAGTAGCCTATAGGTTGTGTCTCCATCTTTTGCTGTTATATTATCTATGTCGGCTACTATATTTTGCGGTATTTCACTTCTTTGTATTTGATTTTTTCTTTCCTCATTAATTAACGAAGTAATATCTTGACTTATGTCTTTCAGTTGATAAGCAACAGAAGAAGCCTTTGGGTTTATTTGTATTATATTTCCATTTATTGGATCAAAAACTTTCCTTACCCCAAGATCGGTGACAGTCAAATTTCTATTATATATTATCATTGCATTATGACGATTTTCACTTGGGTAAACTATTTTAACTAGAGCTTGGTCAGCCAAAGGCGTGCGCTCCCCACCCTCACCGATACTCACTGCGTACTTAGCCTCTCTTGTGTCTTGATAAAGATATCCCATCTCAGACGCTCCCTCATTAGACGGAAGACTAACAGGGACCTTCTTATTTTTTCTTACTAGACTTATGCAATCTGAATAAATACCATGAATTTCGTTTCCTGATCTTACGTCAGGCTCTAACTCTAAGCTATAAAGAGAGTCTTTCTCTGCTTCAGCTTCCCCGCACGACTTGTCTTTCTGACCAAAGTTAACGCTAGAACACAGTTCCTCAACGAAGTCTCTCTCGCAGGTAGTTTTATGTTCCTGTATGGCGTCAGATTTTGCAGCGTTAGTTCTATCGCAAAGACTTCTTAAAGCATTTATCTCTTCTATTGGGTTCCTAGCTCCACCTTTGCTTTCAACCCTCCTACCGGAAAGGCCTCCCTCTTTATTCATGTAATCCACAAGGTCTGAAGTTTTAAAACTAACATCAAGATCTAGATCACCTATTTCAGTGCTTCCCCCTGCTCCCGGTTTGCCACTCATCATCACCGATCCCTTCGAGCCTTGTGCTTTAACTATGCAAACAACAACCTTTTTGTCCGAAGCCTCTCCCGCCGCCAACATATTAAATATCTTTGATGGCATTTTTTTCATAAGCTGCGTGATAGCAGGAAACTCATGGTTAGTCGGCACATAGTCTTTAAGCAGATTGATTTTTACTCTTTCTTTATCGTCATGAAATATAGTTGCGCCTTTGGTATCTGCCCAGTCCCTAATTTGCAATTCGTGTGGGTTCAACAAGCTATCAATATCTTCCTGAAAAGTTGCCCAAGGAGCTTCTCTTTCGAAATGGTAAAACCCACTTTTAAAGGAATCTCTCCATAGACTTTTATCTCTACTCTTTTCCTGACATTCATCTAAAACATCAAATTTCATCTTACCTGTCTCTTCATAAAGTTTATTCTTATAAATATAGTCAGCAGAAGCAAGACTATTTAAGCGAAGGTCTTTTATTTTCTTAATAAACTTCGCCATCGGAGTTTTAAAATGCTGATTTTGAGAAAAGTAGGTTGAACTAGGCCTAGTCTCTGATGTTTCGTGTAGCTTGTAAGAAGAAGAGGCATCAAAAACCTCAGATTTGGGAGCTCCGAAAAGGTAGTGCTTGCCTAAGTAACCTCCAGAAATTTCATCTTCTATCGAACTAGAGAGGTTTTTCAGTCTTTCGTCGTATAAACCTATAAAGATCTTATAGCTAGCATTTTTTTGCTCTAAAGTATTCTCGTTACTCCCCTTTCCTGATTGGCTGGAGATCATTTGGGTTAGATTGAGCATACCTATTATTTGATCCATTTGTTTTCTGTTGCCCAAACCTCCTGACGCCTCTGCTAGCTCCCCGTAATTAACAGATATTACGTCACTAAAACCTGCGGCGTTATAATAACCTATCGCCTCATTTAATCCACTTGCCGCTGAGACAGAAGAGGTCATACCTCTAGTGTGTTTCATATGAATAGCTATAGCTTTTCTGATATTCCATATGTCTCTCAGATCCTTGGAATATTTACCTAACCCAGCACATATTTTCACGTCCTGAGTATGACGGCCAGCTATAAATCCGCTGGCTCCTATGTCTTCTATGCGTTGGCAACTAAAATATATTTCGCTAGTTTTTCTTTTAGTATTAGTCTTTGCTCTTGGCCCAATATTAAAATTAGAGGAAAAAGCCTGAGAAACGGTACCATCCAAAGTGACTGACTCACTTTTAGAGTTTATAATAACGCCTGTCCGATCAGAAAGATCATCTCCCGTACCAGTCTTGTCCAACTTTTCTATCTCTACAACACACTTTTCCACTAAAGTATCTACAGATTTATCGGCCTTATCTGATATAACGAGGGTCGGCGATTTCTGAGTAAAGTCCCAAAAATAAGACAATTTTAAATCATTCGCCCAACTTTGCAAAACGTCTTTTACTGTCCCCGTATAGGACCTTAACAAGAGGTTAGAGTCATCTGACATAGTGTACCTTGATCTGTTTATCTTAATATTAAATCCATTTTTCTTATCACTAAGAGCAGAAAGAAGGTCCTCGAAACCGTAACTAACGTCGCTCATATCACAGTTCACTTCAGTAAATTCTTCCCTACCTAAAACCACCCAACCGCCTTCAAATATATTTTTGCTTGACTGTTTAAAAACCTTATATGGTCTACCCGCAATTCCTGTTGGGGAAGCTAGCAATCTATAAGTTTTAATATTCTTGTGTAATGTCGAGCCTTGACTGCTGCAGACAGGAACAGTGGTATCGTCTACAGTAACCATCTCTATCGTGGGGCAGTTAACATCGAACTCGACTACGTTAGGGACATAATGTTTACCCTTATCTACTTGAAAGTGCTGATGAATTAAACCAATATATATCCTACTTAAAACAATAGAGCCGTCAACATAAGTCAAGTTTAGAGTCTTCTGCCCTACCCCTGTGTTTATGTTATAAGAGTTGAGAAACATATTATGAAACATAGGAGTTTCACCAATTTTTACATCGACGGGAGAAGTTAGGTCAAGATCTTTTTTAGAAATTAGAAAATCCCTTTTCTTAGATAGCTTGGTGTCTAGGGCTACGTTCACATTCAGCTTCGTTGACTCTCCATTGTACCCAACACTTACGTCAGAAGAATATATAACGCCTCCGAAAGCGGTGCCCGCCTTTTGATTACTTATTTTTACGGTTGGTACTTTTACTCTATCTGGTTTTGCCATAATTCTTCTTTTATGTTATATTTAACTCGTTGTTTCAAATAAATTAGTTTTTTGTTCCCCATTGTTGAATGAAAATATTTTTGTATTAGTATTAGCTCTGTTTTCATCTATTGAGACGTCTATAGCAGTGTTAGAAAAATCAAAAACAAATGAATCATTAGCGTAACTTGGATAATCTGCTCCACTCAGCAAGCTGTCTAAAGGCGTTCTAAAATAATCAACACCCGGTATTAGTCTTATTCCATTTCTCCATAGTTGCTCATTATATATATTTTCAACATCTATTTCGTTGGTTTCTGTTATAATATTTCCGGTTACTCTTGTAAAATCTGTAGATGCTTGAGGAACAAAGTCAAAACGAGCCCTCTCTTTAATCATGTACTGAAGCTCAGAATTAAGAGTTAAAAAACCATCTGGATCACCATAGATATAATCAAATGTATAGTGTACGCCAGACATTAATTTCATACCATTATAGTATATATCTTTGGGGTGGTATCCGTCTGTGCTCTTGAACTCTGGGTGTGGAAAATGATTTGGGTTGTATTCACCTGTTATAGTAGCTCCAGAAACTATATCAAATAAGCCAAAATCATCTTTATCCATTATTCCCTCTTTTTCGTTTAAAGCTAAGTAGTAATTACTTTTCTCAACCAGTTGAGATACGTCCGCTGTTCCATCATGCCCAGCAGCATTATCATGTATAAAATATTCCCCTTTGTGGGTAGCGCTGCTACCTTTTATGCCTACGTTCCCAAAATCATTAGTAAAAACATCACTTACAGAATATAATCCAGACACCTCGCGATTATAAACTCCATTATGAAAAAACTGCACAAAAGGCTGCTTGCTCGTTGGGTCATAAGAAAGATTATCGTTTCTTATTTCCATAGCTTTTACATTTATGCCGCCCTCTCCATCACCCCCGGGTACGACGGGGGTCCCGCCTGCATAACCGAAACTATAAAGATTTTTTTCTGTCCTATGGTTTATAGTATTCAGAAATGAACGATGACTATATAGTTCGTAAACCTCCCCATTTAAAAGAGGTTCGTCAAATTTGATTTTACCGGGTACAGTATTGGATTTACGAATATAATGTTCGTCTCTTACTTCCTCTTCTTCTTTATAATAACCACTGATAGACGAAACATTATTTTGCCCAGTCAGGTCCACTAAAACATCTGTGTATATATCACCTTCGACACCCTTTAGGGCGTATATAGGGACATCGTTCCCAGCTTCATTGGAATAGGTGCCATCTTGAGTTAAACTATAAGAAGTTATACCCACCCCAGACAAAACATTCTGAACCTCTACACCCGTAACTTCCTTGTTTATGGTTTCGCCAGTTACTAGAGTTTCAGCTGTATAACCAGTAACAAAAAAACTCTCAGCCACAGTATCTCTGGTGGTTTCAGTTATATATTCATCAAAGAAAATAAAAGTATTCATATAACCAGAATACCCAGTATAAAATTGAGAATAAGCCCCGCCATTTGACATGCCGCCGATATACATATCGTTTGATCTTGAAAAATTATCTATAAAATTTTTCAAAGAGACAGTTTCCTCATTAGGTTTATGTAAAGAAAACTCTATGGACTCATCGTTCTTAGCTAAAGAAACTAGGTTTAGGGATTTTAAATGAGCCGGTAGAGTCTCTGAAACTCTATGATAATTAGTTCCCTCTTGGCCAGAAATATATTCATAATAAAAACGATTAGAGCCATTTATGCCAACGTTAAAACCAGAGAGAGCAAATGGATCTTTCATCGTTGAGAATAAAACCTGATTTAAACCAAAAGTCTCACTATCAATATCGTAACCAGAAAAGTCAAAAAAGCACGTCCAACTTTCGCCAGTAAAAGGCTTAGAAATCTTAAGTGAAGATTTACCATCAAAGAACCCACTTCCTGTAGGGGTAGTTGAGGTACTACTTATTACCGCCGGGTAATTGTCTGTAGATATCAAAGGGTTTCCCTCTGAATCAGGGTATAATTGAGAACCAGTAGAAAAAATCTGGTTGTAGATAAGATACGTGTCTAATGAGTTACTTGCCCCGCTAGTTAACTTAAAAAAAGAATCTTCGTCTGGGCCTGTTACAGAACCACTAAGGTTATAATAGCTAGCCAGAGTACCGCTTTCTACCCCAGCCTTATCTAGATAAACATCTAAAATTGATTTAAGCATTATTAAATTATATTTTCAGTAAAGTAATGTCTTCCACATCCTTTTCTTTGGAAAAAGCCCTACTGTAAGTTATAGCTCCCGTATTCTTATTTTCTACTTTATTTTCAGAGTCTAACCTTAAAACATTGTCTATGAGATCTCCGTTCTCGTCAGACTCTAGTAGAAGGCTACCCAATAACAAATTACTTGTCTTCTGTGCCTCCCCCCAAGCCCCTTCTAAAGCCTTAGCGTTTCGTGAATCTGTGTTTGCGTTTAGCGAAATACTCGTCTTTTCCCTCTTAGACTTTAAATTCAAATCAAATATCAAATAATGCCCGTTTTCATTACAGGAGGGGACAGGTCTATATTCTTGAGAAGCGGGAGTAACCTGTACGCTGTAATCAAGCTTTTGCAGCTCCGAGTCCTTCGGAAAATCATTATCAGAAAACGTAGCTGAGTAGGTTATTGTACCATTAAACTCATTTTGACCGACACTTAAGTTGGAGGGCCTAGGAGATAGTTTATAGTTTGTTCTGCTCGGATACATTTTATGATACAGTTTCTCCGCTTCTTGTCTAACCCTGAAGGAGTTATCTTTTAATACCTCAGTATCTAAGAGTTCTTTTGCAACCCTGTTTCTTTTACCTAAAGCTCCTCTTACTCTTATGCTTCCGTTGCAATTAACACTAATGATGTCTGTTATATTGTCATGTTGAAAAGATATGTTGTAATCAAAATAGGCTCCACCACTGTTTTTTATTGCAGCCTTTTCGTAAAGGTCGTTATTGTCGTAGGTTAAGCTAAAGCTAATTGTCCTTGCTTCTTCGTTTGGGTTTATGGAAAAGTTAATAGGGCTTTTGTTTAAGTTTTTATTGGCTCCTCTCGTAGGTAGCGTATAATTTAAATAAGCTTTATTTGCTAAATCGTAAAAATCCCTTTTTCTGAAATCTTTCTTTACATCAGTCCAGCTTGTATTGCTTGCTTTATTTCCCACTACATTTCCTGACAAAGTTACGGTAGAAAAATCTCCCCCCTGTTGTTCGTCTGCAGTTAAAGAGTAAGTGAGTAATATATTAGCGGTCTGCATACTTGGCAAACCAGTTTCCTTCCCAGCAGGTTCCTTAGACTCATTTGTGGCGAATGAATAATTTTCAGTTATACTATAACTACCACCTAACCTGTTAACCTGTTCGCTTTTACTAGTTAATATTAAAGCGGATCCCGGATGAGCGTTTTCAATTAAAAAAGAAGGTATTTTATAAGAGGTCCCTTTCCTAGACTCAACAAAAGCTTTAGCTTTTAGGAAAGCATTATATGAGCCCGAACTCGTATTATAACCTTGAGCAGAAACTGTATGTGTTAGAGTAGCGGTACCTCCCGCATCTGAATAAGCCCAACTATCAGTAGGGCTAACCACTCCATAGTTATCTATTATAAAATTTGTTTTTGTCTCAGGGTTCGTATGATCATAGCCTTTTATATTAATGGTATAATCCACTAAGCCATTATAATCAGAAGAACCAAAGCTTAAGCCCTCGACAGAACAATTATCAAGAACAAAGCTGGTTCCGTGCCCAGAAACTGATAACTGTTGAAAGTTCTTACCTAAAGCGCCAGCAAAAGCCTTGGCTATAGCATTTCTTTTGCTTTTTAATTCAAGGTAACTATTTCCCCCCGTGCTTCCGTCTCTTTTGGGAAGAATAGCTATTTGGCCAGCTAGAGTTACCTCTACAGTAGTACTCCAAATTGTGCCGCCTACGTACTGGTTCTTGTAACTTCTGGATACAAAAGGGGTCGGAGCTGGAAACGTAAAGTTCCCATACCTAACTAATATGTCTCGATCGTACGCCACATTAATACTCCAAAGCTGTCGCGGCTACGCCCCTCTTATCTATGAAACCTATCTCACCGGTAGAACTAAGAGAATACCCAGAATTAAAGTTGTAACTTAGACCCCTTAGATAAAAAGATAGTTTATTTTTTGCGTTTTGTTTTCCTTTGACAAAAGCCCTCTTTTCCAATTCACTCTTCAAGGTAGCAAAGACTCCTGTCGTTGCTGTTTTTATATAATCTGTATAGTTCTTGTCTATTTCGTTCGAAACAGGATACCTTTTAAAAATACAATCAAAAGACACGGTCTTGCCACCCTCTTTAGTCTGGTTTGCGTCATAGTTAGTTTCTTTAACACTTGGAGCTATTACATTTTGCCTATGAATTACGGGTAAATTGTATGATTCATTTCGATCGAGTTTTCTTAAATATGTTCCGTTTCTCAAAGTCGGATCATCAGAATAAGTAAACCCGTAATTGATCGTAATGCCATAAGCAGGAAAAGATATGTTGGAAGAGATTAAGTTCTTCGGGTGTTCTAATTCTATGGGTTCATTTTTCAACTCCAACTCGCCGGACTCCCCCACGGAAGCCTTCGTGCCATCAGCAACAGACTCATAGATAGGTTTTATTCTTGCTAAAACATCTAAAGAGCTAGTAACTCTATCGTACAATATTTTTGGATCAAAAAGTTCGTTCTTGTTTTCGTCGTAAGGTTTTATTGAACCGGTCTCAGTTATTTGAGTGTTCTTATTTCCATCTCTGGCTGCTGATAAAGTATATTCAAAAATGCCAGAACCATGCATCTTTGGATCATTTGTAAAAGTCATAGTGTAACCAATAGTACCATTCATTCTGTTAATATTTTTACCAAAGGAAACGTGTTTGCTTTTAAGATCGCTAGAGTTGTTCCATTCATCGGTGCCCGGGATAGAGTCAAGCTTTTTGATTTTTATGAAGTCTCTAAACAGATCGTTACATCTTGAATAAGCTGACCCTTTTACCGCCTTAAATCCTTGAAAAGCGTGTTCATAAAGCTTCTCTGGTGTCTCAAGGCTGCTTAAACCCAGATGAGCCTGTATCTCCGCTGTCTCAGTTACAGTTGCTGATCCATTTTGGTCTGTAGACAATCCGTAAGCTAAACTGGCTGTCCATTCATCGCCTCGTAACTCTGACTTATGAGCGCCAGCCTTAAAATTGACAGCACGAGAGAAGGAATATTTATCGTTTATCGAGTCGTAAGATTCGCTGATTTTGCCTCTAGCTTTTAATACCTGTATAAAATTATTATACCTAGAGTCTACATACCCTATCTTGGGTGGGTCGCTTAAAAATGCCAACCTAACTATATCTTTAGCCTTACTGACCAAGCTTATAGAATCTGAAGATCGTTGGCTTAAACCAAAACTAACGCTTTGATTAAAAGAAAACTCCCAGCCATCACTTATTTGAAAACTATATGTTTCAGAAAAGTCTTCAAAATATTTAGCGTAAGTAGCGCCCAAAGCCACTAGGGATTTGCTGCTATATAGTTCCCCATCTGCCGACTTCAACTTTGCCGTGTTGTTGAAAGCTTCCTTATATTCGATAGCCATATTTACTCTTAGTAAATTTATCTTGTTGGTTAAGCCCGGTTCAGTAGGAAAATCGTAAGATAGTATCCTTACATCTTTTAAAACCTCTCCTGCAATGTTTATGCTTTCAACAAAACCATTATCAAGTATTTCCTGTAAGTGATTCTTCTGGTCATTATCTATTGATTTAAATTTTGCGCCATCGCTCATACCGGAAGGAAACATGAACGCGGTTAGGTTTAGACTTACGGTACGACCAAACTGATAAATACCACCTTCCACCATATTGGCACTATGACTGTAATCCAAAAGCTCAACATTAGTTAAATTTATTGATGATGCCATTGTTATTCCTTTGTCGGGACTTTATGTTTGTTATATGTCGCTCCGTTGGCCTCTTCGGCTGTCTTTTCCAAAGATCTAAGGCGATTTGTTATTTCCTTTCCTGACTCTTTCCCAATGTTTTCAGCCTCCTCATTAGAAAACTTACCCTTCGCTGTAATACCACCTAAATTTATAGTGAGCTGCGCCATCGCCGTTTCACCAGCCTTCATTTTTTCCTGAGCTGCAGCGTCTGCCCCTGCGTACCGTGCGTCTTTTCCAAAACCACCGCCACCTGCTGCTCTCGCTGCGTCTTCATCGTGAGCATTAAACATATAATCAATCCCACCTTTTATAGCGCCACCTGCTCCACCTGCAACGCCTCCTACCGCACCCAAAGCTAAACCTCCTGCCACCGTACCTCCCCCGGGTAATACAGCAGTACCACCTAGAGCTCCGAATGTGCCAAGACCAATTGCTCCTGCTGTAGCGCCTTGCCCCACATCTCCCCAGAAATCTGCCCCAGTATAGCCCCGCAAAGATTTCTGATGGATACTACGGAATCTGCCATACTGGCGTTGTTGTTTATAATCCATGCCTTGCCTGAGCTGATTCATCCCTCCCCTGAACTGCTTGTATCTTTGCATTTGGTTCCAAGAAGCCTGCCCCTGCATTCTACCTACGTCTATCCGATCGCTTCTGGAATGTGATATTATGTCGTCTTTTTCTTTGAGGGTTTTTGTTAAAGTCTCAAGAGCACCGGTGTTTTGCTGCATTGGGTCACCCTTGAATAAATTCGCAGCCTGCTCCGAAGCGGCTTTTCTAATTTCCTCTTTACTCAAGCCCATTCCCAGCGACTTGTTCATTATACTCATTTGCTCGATTCCAACCTGAGTAGCTTTTGCTACACCTTCTTTTTGTAGGTTTTCAGGTAATGACCCCCCGAACAACTGCTGCATTCCTGCTAATTGGTTTATTCTACCCCTGTTAACACCCGTTACGCTACCAGCCCTTCCAGCGGAGGCCATAGCTTTACCGCCACTCATTATCTGGTTTATCGGACTATTAAGTTTACTAGGATCAAGGAGGGCCTGAGGGCCGCCAAATGACTTAAGTCTCTTCTGTTGGGCGGCAACCATTCTTTGGGCTTTTGAGACTTCTTTTATCTCTTTTGTTTGGTCGCTCAAATCTTTCAATGCGTTTTTCTGTGTTCCGTTCAAGGCTAGAAGTTCGGTCTTTAATGATTCTAGGCCTGATATTTGAGCTTTGTTCATTTCGGCATCCGGCCCCGTGTCAGCGTTGAATTTTTTAATCAAGGCGTCTATTGCGTCTGCTTGCTGAGTTACTTCTCCTTCTGTAACCGTACCGCCTCCAGCAACGTTACTAAGTATTCCCTGTACTGCGCTCCCAATTGATGCGCCTTCGCCCGAGCCGAGGACATCTCCGGTCTTTTGGAAAGCTGTCTGGACTTGAGTTGTTGCTGCGCCAATCTTGTCGGCTGACTCGGCCTGCGCGTCTCCCAGTTTAACCATCTCATCAAGGTTAATTTTTCCTACTTCAGTCAAAAACGCATTAGCTCCTTGTTTTGTTATTTTTATGACTTCTTTTCTGATTTTTTGGTCTAGCTCTAACCCTCTCTTATGGTCTCTGATTGCTTGATTAGCTTGTTTGGTTGCTTTTAGCATCGCTTCTCTACCTTTTCTGCTTGCTTCACCCAACTTTATATCTTTTTGTAATGACGAGGCGGATTTCCCCAACCCATCAATAAGCAGTGCTGCTGTATTTCCTCCTTCTTGGAAAGCCTTGGATAATAAAACCATGTCTGATTCAGTAATGCCTAACTTTTTAGCGTGTTCCTTTAGTGCGTCAGCGTCGTTTATGGATGCTGAGCCAAGATCTGCTAAAATAGCGTCCAAATCCAAGTTTTTGAATTTATCGGGGTCTTTTGCAGCGGCATCACCTATCATTCTTTCTGCCATTCGCCCCACATCCTTATCTTCCATATCGAACTCTTCTTTTGTCTTTCCTTGTATGTTCGCGTTTGTATCTGCAAACCCCAAAGTTAGCATCTCCTTCCAACCTCCTGTTGATAACCAATTCCCAACGCCTTTCGTGCCCATCCCACCTGACGAAAGGAGATCCATTGTTCCCCTACTTCTTGTTTCCCTAACAAGATCAGCTCCTTCTTTTCTTTGCTTAGCTTCCGTGGTTTTTTTCTGCTCGCTCGCAATTAACTGATCTTTCATTGCAGCTATTTTCCCCGGATCAACCATACCTTGCATCTTGGCTCTCATCTCAGCAGGAAGCTTGAGCATTTCTGTCTCCATTTTTCTAGAAGCGTTTATGACCTGCGCAATCGTTGCAGACTGGTCTTCGAACGTTGTCATAGCTTGCTCTGCTGCAGTTCCAAACGCATTGAGTTTACCTATATTTTTTTCTGTCTCTTCTTTTATTTTTTCGAAGGCTTTTCCGGCCAGTCTGGCTTCTTTGAAGGTGGCGCTTAAGTCTGTGTTTTCCATAAGGTTTGCCACGCCTGACATAGCCGCTGCGCCTCCCGCCATCTTCATGAATCCTCCGCCCATGCCTTTCCCGAGTCCTCGCTTCATGCTTCCCCTTAGGCCTCCTCTTGACCGAAATCTACCAGCAGCACCCTTAAAGCCTCGACCGGGTTTTGTTCCTACCATAAAACGGTCCTCGCTACCACCACGCCCAAAAGCGCCACCCCGTTTTTTACGATCCCCTGCCCAAAATGTCCCGAGCCTTCCTCTTTTTCCTCCGCCGCCCACATCGCCGCCTAAGTTTCCTATTTTCTTTTGTGTTTTTTTCGTCCAGTCGTCGGGTAGATTTTCTAAAGCGAATTTCACAGCTATCAAAGCAGCAATCACACCTGTTATGCCACTAGTAATTCCTTGAGCAACATTATTGCTGTCTCCCATCACATTCTTTAAACCTGTACCGACTTGTTGGAGAATCATTAACTGCGCGATGGATTTCATCCCAGTTTGAGTGCTTTTTTGTACAGCCTTAGTGTTTTTCTTAACTTCTTTGGACGTTTCTTTGCTAGGCTTGTCCTTACTCCAATCCTTAGTCGGTGGTGGGGGAGCTGGGCCTCCTCTTTCAGCCCAAGGCTCAATAAAGTTAGGAAAGAAACCATGAGACATGCCCTTTCTCTTGGGATCCATACCAGCCGCCATGCTATTGTTGATGCCTTGATTAAGCCCCATGGGCTCATCTCTGGTGTTGTATATACCAAAGCCGCTTGGGTTCGAGCCATTCTTTAATCTATCGCTACGACCAACTCTTATCCTACCTGCAGGTACGCCAGCATCTCTTTCCCTACGGACTGCTTCGAAAAGAGCGTTGAAGTTTGGTATATAGCCACCTGCTGTTTTGCCCGGCCTAGGCGTTGACCTCTTTAAAGCGTCCATGTCGCTTTTCCATTGGAAATCTCCCTTTGTATTAAATATTTTATTAACAAGCGAAGATCCTGCGTTTGTACTTAGAGTTCTTTTGGCGTCGCCTTTTAACAGGCTTCCTGTAAACCCAAATCTTTTTTTGAATACGTCATCTGGTGCTCC
>NZER01000302.1 GCA_002690445.1 Candidatus Pacearchaeota archaeon | reverse complement strand
ATGTAAACGTAGAAAAAGAATAGCCCAATGGCTGAAACCCCCAGAATCGTGCGATATTGCCCTTGTACGGGAAGATCGTGGCGAAACCTATGTTATCATCGAATATGGAGATTTCCTCGAAATAGTGGCATATATGAAAGAATTACGCAATAATGGGGGTCCTATTAAGAAATTCTCCATGTTTGATGATAAGTAATAAGGAGAGTTAATGAATCTTATAAATAACCCTAAATATAAAGAAGAATTAAAGAAGATTCAAAACATAGACATTTATCATCCAGCTTATCCAGCTTTTAGGAAGATGGTAATGGATATGGCGGATGTAATTAATTTTACAGTTGTAGAGATATTAAAAAAAGAAAATAGACACCTTCCTGATTAATGAACAAAAAGTGGGGGCTAGGAGCGATCTTAGCCTCTATTTTATTAAAGTGGCACTTAGTATCGGAAAAAGTGAGAAAGTCCCGTAAAACGCAGCCTGCACCCATATTGCACCCCATAGTGACCTTTCAAAACTATATACGTAGGGTAGGGGGCCTTTTTAATTAGAGTTTCAATGATATTTCAGGCTTGGATAACTTTTTCGTTAAAAACGATCCTATCTACCCCATTCTTGAAGAATATCTAAAGATTCTAATGCTTTTGCATAACGGAGTTGTGGCTCGATACCAGTAACAGCCTTCAATCTTTTCTGTCTTTCTTTTCTTTGTTTAGCAGTAGTAAATATTGGTTTGAGAATTTCAGGTCCATATTTCTGTGGATATAATAACATTTTTTCACGTCTTTCTTTGATATCTCCAGTATTCCATAGCTGTAAATAATCCTGTGTAAGTATGGTCATAAACCCAGTACCATCACGCATCTTTGGAGCAGAAGAGAATATAAATTTAGATAATTGCATGTTTAGAAGACCAACTGCATCTTTCATTCGTCTATCTTCTACATCTCTAGCTTTTTGCTTATAACCTTGAAGATATGACATAAGTTCATTGTCACTAAGCTTAGTAAAACCAATAACATTTCCTAAAGTAAAGAGATCACTGACAAATGGACCTCCAAATGTTCCTAAAAGTGGACCTTTACCAAAGAATGTTCGCTTCCTTTCCTTTTCATCGCCAGTTAAGAAAGTAAAAAGTTGTTCCAATCTTTCTTTAGTGTCATGTTCTATTAAATTACTCCACTTTGCATTAGTTATTGGTTCTAATACTGCAGTAGTCAAACCATAAAGCAACGCCATTCTATACAATCTAGCTGCTTCAGGACTAGTCCAATCACCAGCAAGCATAGAATCACCAGCATTAACTGCTATCTTTCTATTGTATTCAAAAAAGTTAATACCATAAGTAGAAAACTGTCCAAGTATAGAGCCAGCTGTTGTTTGTATTGCTTTAGGTTTAGCAAAAGCACTATACTCATAATGCAGTTCCTTTACCATATTAGCTGCATACCTACTAGATCTAAGATTTATTTCATTGGCAATAGCATCTTCTATATTCTGTCCTTTAGAGATCTTTCCTTCCATTCTTTTACGAATAAGACCATTATTATTTGTAAGATCCTGGTGCATTTTAGAGTATGCAATCTTAAAAGTAGTGGCACGATTAAGTTTATTTTCCACCCACTGCATGGGCTTACCACTTACCTTAGCTAACTTTTCTACAGAAGAAGTAAACCATGCATTATATCCAGGCTGTTGTCTAACAACTTGACCATCAACAAGCTTCACACCTTCCAACATGTCTCCAGTTTGTGCAATCTCTTCCAAGTTGACAAAAAACACACCATGTCTCTTCATCTCAGTTTCAATTTGCCTACCAAGATTTTCAGATTTAATATATGCCCCTGAATCTTTCCATGCTTTAGCTCCAAAGTAGACAAAGTTCTGTAAAGACTGGGTAGCATTACGTGCAGCTGTACCTGGACTAAGTCCTAGCTTCTGAAAGAACTGCCAAGAAGTAATAGTTTTAGCCACATGAGCTAATTTAGAATTTTTATATCTTGTTCCAACTGCTGTAGAATGAGTCTCTGTCAGATATCTTGAGAGAAAATCAATCTGAGTTTCAAGTTCTGTACCTTTCATATTTCCTAAATCTTGTATTGCCTTAGTAACATTCTTAGTTGCATTAGCAGTATAATTAAATCGAATAACATCTTTTGCATACTGATCTATTACGGTTACAACATCCTTAGACCTACGTTTAACATCACCACGAGATAAGAATGTATGGGGATCTAATTTTAAATCATTAACAATAGCATCCAACATCTTATTTACCTCAGGTAGAGATTGCTCCAATGCCTTGCTAGTATTAGAATCATAAATGTTTTCACTAATCTTATTTAAAGTAGGGAATATCTTTAAAGCTTGAGTGGGATAAAAGTTTTTCTGTTTCTGAAACTGGTCTAATACAGCTTGCAACTTCTTTTCAGTTTTTTCTAGAGAACCAGTCCTCACAGCATGATTATGCATTACATCAGTGTATGCTTTAAGTCCATCTTCTAATATTCCATACAACCTGTCACGCATACCAGGTTTATCCTTACCGCCAACCCATAATCTGGCAATTTGTACAGCAGCAGTACCATATCTATCGTACAAAGATCCCTCCTGTCCTTTTCCTACAAACAATTTTTCTGGACTAGTAATAAGATCATACACTCCCTGCACTACCTTAAGTTCTTCAGTTTGCTCCATCTTTTGGAGATTATTTCTATAATAATTTTCTGCTTGATTAGGATCTTCAACCAATAATTTCTGATATTCTGATTCCATCTTTTGTATTTTTTGCTGTGCACTCTTACGATTAAGGCTAAACACACGCATAGCACCTTCAGTTCTTGCAGCATTCTTTATCATTTTAGCCATCATATCTATATCTGAAGTAAATATTTCAAGATTGCCACGATAAAAATTTCCAGCTATGATCATGCTATCAAAATATTTCTTAGTAAGTGGATTCTTGCTCAAGATATTCTCTGGAAGATACAACCATTCAGCAAACCTGCTTGGATTCTTTTTTAAACCTTTAATCATTCTATCCGTTTTACGATCTAACTTCCTAATCTGTTTAACATTAGGCATACTACCATAATCAAAATCTAATTGTGTAACTTCTTCATAGAATGTTCGCCAATATTTATTATCACCTTGAGTTAATGCTTTAATAGTATCATCTTTAGACCACTTATTATAAACTTCCATCAACTTACCAGCTCTGATAGCTGCATCTTTACTTTTAGGTTTACATGCCATTATTTATTCTCCTTATGGACAGTTAGGATCGGAACCATTTTCTTCATGCTGCCCTTTGGTTCTAATAATATTTAATATATCTCCAGAAGTTTCTGGCCTAGCATTCACTTCATTAAACGTATGTTTAACTACTGGAACCTCCCTATATCCAAGTATCTTCTTATTAAGTGATTCGCCAAGCATCATATATGCTTCTCCTGTTCTCGCCTGATTCCAATCAGACCAACCGCTAATCTTAGGATGATCTCCTCCTCTATAATGTATAGGTATATAGCCACGTGGAAATACATGATTCTCAGTTCTAGCTTTCATATCAACTGCAGTACTTGGATCTCTCATAACAAATCCATATGAATATGTATTATCCACTCCAAACATAGAATGTAATACATTATTAAGCTGCTCTTGTTGACTGGGAAGTGTAGTTTTATCTCTACCAAAATCAATCATAGGAGATGGATTTTCATATAATTCCCTGTTCTGGAATTCATACATATCCCTATATGTCATCCCTTCTTTGCCAATAACCTTATTATTATGTAGAAAATCATACCAATCTGTATATTGAGATGCAAATATATCAAAGATCCCTTTCTTTTGAAATTTAGATATACGTGATTCGTCTGCAGTTGCAATAAATCTAAGTCCAAACTTAACAAGTCCCATATCGCGATCTCTAAATGCAGGTGCTAACTTTTGATTATAATATGTATACTCACCTCTTACAGGTCTAGGTAGCATTGTCTTCCATAGAAATAGCATGCCAAGCCCATCTTCTACAGTATTCCACTTATCAAATAATCCTGTAAACTCATTAGTAAGTGAATTCATTATACGAGTTTCATTATACCAGGGATTAAAAGAATCTTGTCTTTTCTTATCTCCAAACCACTGCTTCCACATTGTACTACGTTTATGTTCAAAATCTCTTAAATCGTTATTGAACTCTTCAAATCTATGACCAGCATCTATAGAAGGATCTATGAATATATTCTCATACTTACTCAATATCTCATGAAATATAAGTGCATCTCTATACTCAGGAGAATTAATAGCACGATATTTTATAGGTTTTGCAGATGCCATTTTCATTATTGCTGCAGTATTTTTCTTAATCCAATTATTAGCATGATCAAAATTCTTAAATTTCATATAACCATTATGCTTTGGATTGTCAAGCATCTCTCTCTTTATTCTATTAGCAGCAACTCCAGTCATAGTTTTAATAATACTTTCACTATTTTCTATAGCACCTTCAACCTCTATTCTTTCAGATTTTAAAGCAGCAATATCTTCTGTAATAGATTGTGCCAAATTATCATGGCCATCTTTACGAGCATTATTAGCAGCCTTCTGTTGTGTACTTTCCTTCCATCGTAAATAGTTAACAAACCTGAGCTTTGTCATATCATCTTTAAGCTCTGCATTCATTGTCTTATATACTTCCTGCCTTGCATCTGCCAAAGCACCAGTACCCATAAGCTGATCATGTATATTTTCAAACCTCCCTAAGTCTGAACCCCATAAGCTACGAGGTGAATCCTGAGACAACTTATCACCATTGGCAATTGTAGCCAACATACGCTCAAATGGAAGCTTTCTATTGGCCTCTGTATCTTGACCTGCCTGTATTCTAGTACTGGCATTAGATCCAAAATCTTTGAATACATCAGCATCTAAATCTTTTGTAGTTTTATTAAAACCAAAGATTTCATTAACTCTATCCATAACATTCTGATCGTACATAGCAGACTTATCATTACCATATTTAAATCTCAATTTATAATAAACACGTCTTTTCATATTCTGCATAAAGCTATCATAACGCTGCATTTCAGTAATAAGATCATCATATCTTGGGGACCTTGCTTCACCTGACTCATATATACTAGTACCAACTTGTAATAAAGATCTATAAGGAGCTATAACTTCCTTTATAATTGCTCTTTCTCCAGCATCAAGAGAAGGTTGGCCAGCAATATCTTCAGACACTGAATCATCCCACTTCTCATGATATGATAGACTTTCCTGATTAGGCCCTTTCTTTCCAGCACTATAATTTCTTTTCTTAAATAAACCATCATATCTAACACCACCATCTCCAAAAAGAAATTTATCTAGCCATGCATCATTATATAAATCAGCATCATAACCATTATGAGAATCAATAATACGCTGAATATCTTCAGCTAGCTTATGACGATTATCATCCAATTTATCGAAATCAAATACTATTCGAGCATGATTATCCTGGACTCTATCTCCCCATGTACCATTTAGATTTAAAACAAATCCTTTAAACCCTCTTTCTCCCACAGTAGAATGATACTGAGATAAAAACTGAACTAATCTTTGAGCCTTAACTACCTGTCCACGCATCTTTTCTGCATGAGCTACATCTGTACTAAGCTTACGCATTGAAGAAGCATCCAGCCAATCGTAATTAGCATCAAGAGATGTCCTCCTATCCATTCTTTCTTCAGATACAAACGGTGTTTTTCCAGATTGACCTTTCCATAGTTTCAAAATATCATCTGGAGTATCCCACCAATAATTAATTTTATCTATATCAAAGTCAGCTTCAGCCCTTGCATACACATCAAATGGATTAAGTCTAGCCTGATTACCTTCCTCAGCTTTAGTAAAACCTCTAAGTCCAACAATAATTTTATCACTCTGACGAGTACTTGGTGTACGATGGAATACTAATGCTACCTCATGCTGTTGTTTCTTTAACTTACTATATTCCTTTAAGACTTTATATACAAAACCTAATTTCTCATTAGGAGCTAATTCTGAACGCTCCTTATTAGTTACATTCTTTATTGCTTTCTTGAATTGTGGTGATTTTTTAATTTCTTTAAAAGATATAAGCTCATCAGCATTCTTATTTCTATGCCATATAATATTTAATCTATTCAAATTAACAGTTTTATTAATATTTTGATTGGCTATCTCAGCTTGACCCATAGTCCAAATCTTTCTTTCACCTTTATCTATATGAAATGTAGTGTTTCTAAGTTCAGTCCAGCTGTCACCAAGAAATGGACTCATAACACTCTGACTGCCATAATCATTATGTAATTGAAGCATACCATTATCTAGAAATCTCTTCTTAACTGAACTCTTAAAAGCTGGAAGGACTCCTGTAAACTGTACTGGCCCTCCACCATTAGATGCGTTAAGCCACATATCCATGACAGATAAAGATGCATTATCTCCAGTCCCTGGATCTGAAAGCCTACGAGCAAATGCAGTCGCTCCAATAGAATTACCAGAATCTCCAAATCTACCCATAGTATTGTCATACTTCTCAACATTACCAGCTATAAGCCAATCATAAAATGAATTAGAATGTGATGCATCCATCTCATTAGTAAGCTGATATGATATAGTAGCAGAATGATCTTCAGCAACCGCACTACCTATATTTATAGACTTCCAAGGAAGCTTAACTATGTAATCATCTTGAGCTATAGCTCCTTCTTTTAAATTTTTCATAGTCATATTACGAGTATCCAAAGAAAGTACATTTGGATTTACTATCTTAGATGCTGACTGCATCATAATTGCATGTACCTTCTCATTAGCTGCAAAGAAACCATCAAACCTTGTGTCAGGAAGAATTGCTGTCTTGCCAAGAAGAATGCCATCACCTACACTACTAACGATAGGCTTAATGCCACCTATCTTACCCATGCTATGGAATCCAGCTATAGTCTGTAGCGCTTTAAACCATTTTAGAGGAAGAATCATTACAGAATCTGCAATACTAGCATCTTCTCTTTCCTTGCCTTCACCTCTAATCTTTTTAGCAGAAATATCATCTCTTTGATTACTAGTTAATCCAGATGCAGCATTCTCATCATTAATCTGATCCAATACTTTCTGCAAAGTAGAAAATATTTCTGGATTACCCTTCTCATCTGTGATTAATACTGTATTTAAACCTTTATTCTTCTGTAATATTTCTAGATTAGCTATTGTATTATCTTCAAGAGTTTTATTTGCCTTATGCATATTAAGTACTCTATCTACATGAGGTTCTGACAGTTCTTTAGCGCTTATATTTGACATTAACCTGATACGCTTACTCCATTTAGACACAGCAATAGAGGCTTCTTTGGTCTTCTTACCAGAAGTAGCAGTCAAATGATCCCACCAAAGCTCACCAGCCATCTTATCCATCCACATCATAGTAGTAATAGTCTCCATATAAGAGCTATCACCTTCAGCATCTGACTTTTTAAAGACTCTACCTACTGTCTTCCCATCATCATCAAGTATCTTTTCTCCTTTTTCATCATACAACTCTGTAAGTTTCTTAAAGATAGGGTTATATTTCCCTTCATGTTCGATCTTTTTCTCTGTAATAAATTCTCCGAATTTCTTGTATACATTTTCAGCTTGATTTTTAGGAATAGATATACCCCAACTATAGTCACCAAGACCAACAAAAATCTGTCCATCTATTCTATCAGCCTGCATTTCAACGCCACCCTGATTAGCTCTAGCTTGTACATCCATAGTAGATCCACCATTATAAAGTCTATTAATAAGCACATTAAATGCTTTCTGATCTAATCTAGAATCCCTGGTACCAACTCCCATCTCAACCTTACGTCCAACTATAGAATAGTTACCATATCCTATAAAATCATCTAGAAATCTAAACAATGGATTATTGGTAGCTGAATTTTCAGCATCTGACCATATACCAGCTCTCTCTCCAACAGTAAATCTTTTAATTGGACGACTCTCACCCATAGTAAGAGTAAGTCTTATAGTTTGATCTATAAATTCAATCTTTTCGTCAGCAGACATATCATCAAAGAATTTTTTATTACCAGATTTATCTATAGTATGTGCACCAGAAAACTTTAATGCTTTTAATGGATCTGTTGTCGATCTAAGAAGAATGCCTAACCAATCCTTATCTTTAATGGTAATATTATATTTCTCTAAGAAAGACTGTGGAGTAACTGAATTATCTACATCAGATTCAAACAGCTTTTCACCTACCAATTCTCTCATCTTCTGCTCTACCAACTCACTTCTCATCATGGTAGGAATATATTGCTCAAGAGCTTTAAGGGCTTCTTCCATTCGTTTTTTAGCACCCTTAAATTCGAGATCAAATTGCTGGGTTTCTTTATTATATAAAGGTATGAAGTCTCCATCTTTATTAGTATGCCCATAATTAGCAAGAAGAGATACTACTTTAGCTGTATCTCCAGTTTTATTCCAGAAATTATTCCTAAGAACATCAATAAATTCTTGCTGCTCTGCTGTAATACCATCCTTATTAGTATATCTTTCAATAGTCTGCATAAGTGCACGATGACTTTCTTTCATGGCCCCTTTATCTACAAGATCAAGCTTATTAACAAGCTCAGACATAGTAAGCATATCTGCTTCAGCTACTATTTTAGGTCTAATTTCTAATATACCCTTACCTTCTTTAACCATATATGGCTCTAAGTGCTCCTTATACTTTGCATGTAAGTCAGTAACTAATTCTGGAACAGTAGTATCCCATATACGAGCAAGTTCCTGCATCTGGCGACCAAACTCTACTATCTGATCTTTAGTATCCAGATCTGCATCTTTATATAATTGATCTATTATTTCACGAGTTAAGGCTAACCCTTTAGAAGAGTGAATTAAATTATAATCCATGAGTCTCTTCATAGCTTCTGGGTTTTCAATAACTGCCTTTAAAGCATCTATCTGTCTTACTATATCAATAACCTCCATCTTCTGATTTACAAGTCCAGATTGAATCAGAGTCCCTATCTTAGCTCTATCAATACCAGTAAATGGTTTGCCATCAGATCTAACTGCAGAAGACAATTTCCGATCTATTGCATACTCCTTAAACTCATTTACATAGCTAATCAAATCTTCCCCTCTAAATGCAAAACCTCCCATTCCATTCTGCATAAATAAAGTTCTAAGTTGCCTAACATCTGAATGAGATACTGTCTCAGTTTCTCCAGTTCCGAATCCAATAGGACTTCTATATTTACTTGTATAAGGTAATATATCTAAAATTGTATTAGCAAATTCCTGAATTACTTCATAATCCACTGGAAGCTCTTTCCCCAATCCTTCACTAACAATAACTCTCTGATACAATGCTCCCAGATCTCCTTCAGTAGCAAATATCTTGCCAATAAGCCTGTCAATTTCAACACTATCATTACGACCACTAACAGGATTTGGCTTCCATGCAGGAGAATCCCCACCTAATGATTGTAATTTAGAATAACTATCTCTTGTGCTTTTAAATATTGCATTAGTATTAATTACATTACTTAAGTATTCATCTCCCATCTGAGGAGCATACTCTCCATGCACAGGATCACTTTTAAATATAAGCTGATGTAAATCAGACTCAAGACGATTCATAGTATCTATAATTCTAGCCTGTCCATCCTCTGAAGTATCTATCCTTACAGATACAGCAGGATCCTTGCTTTCACTAACATGCACCAGACCATGTTTGACAAGTAAATTTCTAACTTCTAATACTTTATTAGCAGCTGCTCTAGCATCAGGATTAAGATTAGCTAAATCATTTACACTAAACTGGGCAAGAACTAAGGAATCCATTTCTAAATCCTTACCCTGTTCACCAAGCCCCATTACAGCATACATATCTCTAACTGTAGTTTTATATAGATTTATAAGTTGTTCTGTGCTCTCACGATTAGCTTCGTACACTACATTCTGCATATCAGAAACAGTTTCCAGTCCGCCCCCACCCTCTTTAGAAATAAGTTCTAATTTACGAAGATCATTTTCAATTCCCTTTAATTGATTTAAAGATAATTCATCTACACCAAGCATCCTTTTATTTGTATTAGTATGCACATAGAATCCAGATATAGCATTAATATAATCATACAGCTCATGATCCACTGGACTTTGAGGCTTAGTTTTAGGTTTTCTAGCTTCATCTGAACTAACAATAACACCATTCTTTTCCATAATATCCATAACTGCTTTAACATCATCCGTCTCATCTATAGATATAAACTCATTTCTCAACTTATTTTCTCTGAGCATGGAATCAAATATTAAACTAGGACTATCAGTTCCAAGTATACGTAAATGTTTATCTATCTCCTGTATCTTATTATCATACGTCCAAGGCCTCTGAGTATGCTCCCATGCAGTACGCTTACCATTAGCATCTATAAAGTCCATAGCACGCCCACGCTTAGTCATAAATGCACCAACACCTATGTTAAATATCTTATCTTCAAGTGGAACATTATCATCAAATACTATACTATGATTAAAAGCCATTGCACCTGCAAACATTCTAGGAGCTGATCCATACATATCTTTTGCTGATTCTTTCCAAAACTCTGGCCACCATCTTTTAATCCAATTCTTTTCTATTTGGTACATAGCATCGGCCAGAACTTCTGAACCAGCCTGAGTTTTAGTAAGATCGTCTATCATACTACTACTTGTAATTCGATCTACACCTAATTTCTCCAGACCTTTCGATCCAACTGCAATATTAAACAATTCTTTATCTGCCTGATACATTGATCTTGAAGTAAGTCTTAATAAATCCCTTGCCTGTTCAGTACCATAATCAAGAGATTTATAACTTCTCTTTCCCTTGAACATTTTATTCATACGATTAAATGCAGTTCTCATTATAGGCTGATCTTTACCACCAGGTATAAATCTAATAAAGCCCAAAGCACTACCAAGTGCTACTGCATGACCTATGGCTCCAGGTATATCAGGATCTCTAAATTCATCAATAGAATTCATAACTTCCATTGGAGTCTCTACTGCAGCAAAGATAGCTGCTTCTTCTATCACATGAGATGCTATGGTAGCTATTTTACCCGCTCCAGCACTACCACCTAATCCTACTGCTATTCTTTGTTGTAGATTCCATATAGGCATAGCAGCTCCTTCTGAGGCTCCCATGCTAGTTTTTATTATATCTTCTAACTTAGAAATAGTATTAGTACTAGGTTTTATACCCCTATCTTTCAAAGTCTTTACTATAGTAGGTCTAATTTCAGAATTTAATTTAGCAAGAAACTTTTCTCTAGTGGCTAACTTTTCAAGAGAATGTCCATATTGTCCTATAGTATCAGTAAATGGCTTCCATATAGATTTCTGTGCTTCAGCTCCTAGTTTATTATATTTAGTCTTAGCAAGTGCTTTAGCACCCTCTGAAACCATTTTATTAGCTGCAGCCTTAGTTCCATATTTACTATAGCCTTTAACAGCAGCTCCAGTAATTCCTTTAACAGCTCCCATTGGCACCATAAAGCCTGCCAAACCACCAAGACCAGCTCCTACTCTACCTGCAAATGTAGTAGGACCACCAGTAGTTATTATATTCTCTAGATAGTCATCGTAATCTAAGGCCCCTAGCGCACCAAATGTGCCTACATCCATAAATTCCCAAAGTGCATTGCCTAAAAGATCTAAAGCTGCGTTTTCAGGGGGTTTTGGGGGCAAATAAGGGTCTTCTAGTGTGACAGGTTCAAATCCTCCAGCTTCCTGTCCAAGCATTTGTTGTTTATATGGCAAATAAGATTTAGGAACAGATTTCTGAAGATTCATACTTTCTACATAACTATCTATTTCATCATTAGTCCAAGTAATACCTCGAGACATAAGTTCAGATTTAAATTTTTGTCTATCAAATAAGTTTGCCATTTTAATCCCTATGGTTTTGTGATATTGTTTAAAGATTCGTCAACTTCTTCCCACGAGAACTTGCCTGGAGGAGTTCCAAATAAATCACCACCAACGGGACCTATATCATGGAATCCCAAAGGAAAACCTTTCAAGGTTTCTTCAGTAAGACCTGTGGCAGTAGCATAAGGCTCCATAAATGTTCTCCCTGAATAGCCAGGATTATACCCTGTTAACATATATGTTAAATAGTTTAAAGGAAGAGCTCCTAGATTGTATATATCAACACCCTGATTATATAATGTCTCATTAATTTTTGAGACAGTCCACCCCGAACCTGCAACCAATGGAATTGACATTGCCTTTTCACCCAAAGTTTTAGCTGTATCTGGATCATCACCAAGATCACCAGTACCTGAAGCTGCCAATGCTGCTAAAGATACTTCTAAATCTTCATGCATCTTAGGAGTCATATATTCCTGTTGACTTGGATAAAAATCTTCTACAGGAGGCAGTCCCAATCCTTCTCGTGAAATTCTCTCAGAATCATCTATATCCATAGCTAATCTCTTAGCTTGCTCAATATTATGCAGTTCTACAACAGCAGCTGCACGATCAAGCATTTCAGGACTGGTCAAATATAAACCTAATCTTTTATATCCATCAACTTTAGCTTTCAATCTTTTCAATTCTATTTTTGTAGGATCCCTATCAGGAAGAGAAGCAAACATTTCTTGCATAGTCTTCCCTTCGGCTAGCCCTTCTTCAGCAAGTCTGGCCTGGTAATCTTGCAATAAAAGAAAGTCATTATAAGCAGCTGCCTGAAATCTAACTACATATTCTGAAGCATCTATTTTCATAGCAGTAGCTGTCTGAAGCCCAGCAATGAATGATTCAGCTTCAGCTGCAATAGCATGATTAGCAGAGTCTTCAAGAAATTCTTTCTTTATATCTATGAATTGATCAGGATCTCCTGCAGCTAAAAGTGTAAGATCTGTAATTTTGTAAGGCACTCCATCAGCAATATATCTAAAGTTAGCTTGAGTACTTAAAGCTGTATTTTTATATATATCTCCTACACTTCCTTCAAATTCATCAAACATTTTAATAGCAAATGAATAGTTAGATTCTCTAAGAGCTGCATCAGCTGTATCTATTTGTTTCCTAGAAGCTTCGAATTGTATGTCTATAACTTGCAGATTCCTAGCATCTTCTAAGGATCTAAGACTACTTTGTATCCCTGAAATGTATGCTTCATCTCTAAATTTCTCGTATTCTAGCCTTTCTGCCTCAGTTCCAGTTTTAAGTTTTTCAAGAATAGCTTCCCATTCACCCGTCCCTATAGGAAGACCTGTTGCTGGATCTACTTCTAAACTCCCTGAGATTACATACTTTGCCGCCTCATCTTTCTGATCTTCTATAATATCAGCAAATCTATCCTGTATATTTTTAACATCCCTGATTCCAGCTTTCTGTTCAGATCTCATACTCTGCAATGAAGACATATAATCTTCATTTTGTTTTATTTCTTCAAATAAATTCCCAGTAGTCATTTTAAGAAGATCTTCAGTACCACTTCTTTTTTCTTGAGCTGGCAATGCACCAATCTCTATAACCTGTTCTTCAAGGAGAGCTTTTCTCTCCTGTTGTCCAACATAGAGCTGTCTTGCAAATCCAAGATCAGCTGCAGTTGTTGCCGCTTCTCTATTTAAAGCAGCTTCAGTTGATTGAAATCCCAGCTGTTGAGATAACATATAGAGATTCATAAAAGTCTCTGGTAACTGAGTCAACATCTGTGTTACTGGATGAGCGTATGCTGTATCTCTAGGTTCTCTAATAGCCATTTTTTACTCCTTTATTACATGTCTTCATATGATTCTAATTGTTGTAAGTTTTCCCAATACTCTTGTCCTGCACCATGCCATAAATCACTTATACTTGTTTCAAGACCAAATTTAGCTGAAGTTTCTGCCTTCTGTCTATTTTCTGACAACTGTTGCTGTTGTAACGTATAATCTTCAAATACACCTTTCTTAGCCCTCTTGCCAGCATAATCGACAGCTCCACTTGATTCAAACCCAGATTTCTGTTTGGCAATATCCTGCTCTTGTCTTATATCATAAAGCCGATCACCTGCCTGTAATGTAGCACCCTGCATACCGAATTCATAACTTTTTTTCGCTGATCTCATCTGCTCTTTCTCTAACTCTTTATAAAATCCCTCATCACCAGAATAAGCTAAATTAATATTAGATTCAAAATAAGCAACCTTATCTTTTGGAATCCCTATAGAAAGAAAATATTCCTCAGTCTTTTCGTCTTCTACAGCTTTTCTGTAGTCATCAGCATTAAAATTCAACCTTTGACCTCTATCCCTCTTTTTGAAGCTGCCACCCAATAACGGACTTTCAGCCATCATATCCATAAAAGGAGATCCGCCCCACTCAATAGGGCTACTTGGACTCAGATCTCCAGTAGTATGTTCATGCGACATAGGCAGCCCTTCGGAATCGAATGCATCATGGTACTCTCTTAATCTAGTTCTAGGATTTATAGTTCCAGCTCCACTGGCCTGCACTAATGATTGTCCTAATGCTCCATATAGATCTATTAAATTAGCTTCTCTTCTATTTACATGAGACCTGCTACCCGCAACATTACGAATTTCAGTATCACCATATCTACCCTTATTTGCTAAAGTTCCTAGTGCCATTATTCATACCTCCCAAAAAGTCTTTTAAACCAACCCTCTTGTTCATAACCTGGAACATTTGACCAGCCAGAAGCACCTCCTGGCAGAAAACGCTGAGCCTTTCCAGTTAAGCCCTTAGTTTTATACTGTATCTTAGGAGTTTCTGGAAGATAATCAATAGACTGTTGTTTTTCTCCAACCCTTCCAAAATCTACTTTTTCTGGCTGATAAGTAGTTGGATCTAATCCTCCACCTTCTTCTCGTAATTCATAAAATGGATCTACAATTCCCATACCAAAGCCATGTTTTTCATATCTTTCTTTTATACTTTTCTTAGCTCTTGACCATAAATTTGGCCCTCTTGGATCAGGATCTGCACCACCAGATATACGTTCTTGTATAGGTTCTTCTTGCCCTGCAATATATTTTCTTCTATCTATAGCAATAATTTTTTTACCACTCTCAGTTCCACCTACTGGTTGCAAATCAGGATCTATCCAACCTTTTTTTTCATAGCCTCTTTCTAAAACTTTTTGCCAGCCTTTGCCTGCAAGACTTCCCTTAACATCTAGTCCTCTCCCTAGTCTTCCAAGTAAAGTATTTTTATATATTCCAGTAACTTCACCTGCAGGTCTTGTGAGAAGTCCAGTAATTCCACCTTTTTCTTTTAATGCTCCTTTTTCAAATAACTTACCCACTCCACCCATAGATCTTAATGCTTGAAAACCTCCTGCATACATTGCACCCGTCATAGCATCTGAAGCAGCCATTCCTCCTAAAGTAGATTCCATCTCTGCCCTTGTCCCTGATAAAAACTTACCACCTTCCATAGCACCATATTTCCTCTTTGCCAATGCATGTCCAGCCTTACCCCCAGCATAAGCACCTCCGCCTATTGCCAACGCAGCCATTAGGGGGGAAGCAGCCCCACCAGTAAATAACCCTGCAGCTAAACCACCTAATTTACCACCTATACTACCCCAAAGACCTCGCTTTTTCGCCTTTTCTTCCGCTTCTTCTATTTCTTTCTTTACATCTTTTTGTAATAAATATTGCGCTCTTCCCATAATATTCTCCTAATTAATTTGTGCCTCTAGGGCTGTTACTTTTGCTGATAATTCTTGCATTGCTTTTAATAAATATGGAACAGTTTGAGTATATGATACCATTCTTAGATCTTCAAGACCATTTGTAGTTCCAAGCACGGTCTGCACTATTCCAGATATACCAGTATCTAATACTTCGACTTCTTGAGCTATTAATCCAAGTTTACATGACCTTCCACTCCCTCTGCCAGTTCCTTCTTTCCAGTTAAATTCTCTAAATCTTAAACTATTTATACGACTAAGGGCATCTATTTGTGTATCAGCAATATTTTCCTTTAATCTAATATCAGATGTATGGGCAAAATTTACACCACCAGCTTCTGCCTCAAATCCTCCGTGACCATTAGTAGATGTAATAGCTCCTTTAAAGTCACCATCTCCATCAGCGAATCCTATCCATATAACCTCACTGACTCCACTTGTACCTATTGCATCCTCTCCACACTGTATTAATAACCCTTTATCTTCTGCACCTCCCCCATCATGCCAAATTCTCACTAAATAATTATCTGCATTTTCACCAGCTTCGTTAACCCCACGTATATCAAGGGTATATTCGGGTGGATCATCAATAGCACAACCAATACCTGTTCTATGAGTAGCTTCAACTAATGTTAAAATAGGGGTATCATCATTTCCAGTAAAAACAATACCATCTCCTACTGTAGGTCTTATCCTAAAAAAACCAGCTATCTGAGCATCTTCTGTCATAAGTAACTCGGTATTACCAGATGTAATACGTAATCCATCATCTGTTGCTGCATTAACATGGAACTTATTACTTGGGTCACAATTAACACCAAGGCTAGCACCATTAACTTCAACTGAGCCAGCACCATCAAATAGGATTTGTTCTGCACCAGATATACCAATATAATTCTCATCAGTCATAAGGATATTGCCTGGTACAGATAGGTCAGATGCCAACTCCACGTTTCCACTAGAATCTCCAGTTATCCAAGTAACATTACCACCTCCAGAAGCAATAATAAGCTGGTCATCCCCATCATCACTACCAAAGTCTTTATCTCCAATAACAACATTCCCAGAGCCACTAGTTACATTTCCACCAGCAGTTGTACCAATAGCTATATTATTACTACCAGTACCATCAGTACTTATCAATGCTCCTTTTCCAATAGCAACATTACCAGAACCATAATGATAATCCTGCATTGCTGCATGACCAATAGCAACATTAGAAACAGCATCATTAGAATGATGAACAGGATTAATATCATTCATAGCCTGATGACCAATAGCAACATTTAAGGTGAATATATCGTCACTATCAGTATTAACTTCCTGGCCAACTCCACTTCCTATTAGAATATTTTCTT
>NZER01000301.1 GCA_002690445.1 Candidatus Pacearchaeota archaeon | reverse complement strand
TTTATCCCCATATAGCTGAATATGATTTAAAAAGAAGGCTCTATAATTGGGTATTATCTAGTAGTGATAAATATTTTATTAGAAATTCAGGGCTTGTTACTCGATTATATGCTGATGGAAAGGATGCAGGGACTGCTCAAAGTTCTTATGGGGATGTGGGAACGGATGAAGAATGGTTTTATGATTCTACATCAGATACAATTTGGTTTGTTAATACATCTGCAAGTCCAAATACTCAAATCATGGAAGCTGGAGATGATTGGGCTACAATTAAGACAAGATTTAGAAGAAAAGCATCAAGATTAATAGAATCCCATCTTGACAATAGATTATCCAGGGAAGTCTTAAAAGATAGAGAAGGCAACTATCCAGAGATCATTGTCCATATAACAGCATTACAAACTGTTATTTTACTTTTAAAGGCTCATGACCCCAATAATGAGGTTATTACTCCCTTCCAGGAGGAATTAAACGAGCTTATTGATGGCTTAAAGGCAGGGACTATCGTTCTTCCGACCTCAATATCGGGTGATTCATCAAAAGGCGTTATACGAGAAGTTTCAGTAGATTCTGCTTCTGATTTACGACCAATAGAATTAAAGGGGCATTATGCTGGATCTGGATATGAACTTCTAAAAGTTTATATAGATTCAGGTGAAGGTGGGATAATCGGGACCACTAAAATGACAGTTCTTGGTAAAAGCTCTACATTATTAAAAACAGATACGCTTGTAGATTCAGAAATTATAACTGGGGATTTCATGGGCTTGGGCGTAGGCTCTCTGATGATTAGGTGGAGTGGGGACGATGTAACCTCAGCGATTACAACAGCAGCCGATGAGTATGAAATAGAATTATGGGGATCCTCACTTGATGCAACAGTTTCATCAGTCGGGTCCATAGGAATGACTAGAAGATAATGGCAGTAAGTTATGATAATGTATGGTTCAATTATATTTTAGATCCAATAAGGGATTTTTTCATCACAGAATACACTTATGGTAAAGTCTATATATCACCATCAATTTTACATAAAGATCCCTTCAGCATACGAATTTGGGGCAATAGCACGGAAACTATTAGTTATAATCAAAGCGAATGGGTAAAACGATATAGCAATGAAATATCCTTATATGAGATTGAAACAAATCCAAGTGAAGCGTTTTATAAACAATTTTTAAATGATAGTGAAAGAATATATCAATTATTATTTTCTAAAAACTATGTATCTACAACATTTGATTCAACAACATTGAATTATTATGATGGAGTAGTTGAGTCAATGGATATAAATGAATATGTAGGTGAAGAAGAGGGAATAGAAGGATTAAATGTTTGTAGATTAATATTTAATGTTACACTATCAAGGGCATCATAAATTATGGGAGAAAAAAATGGCTAAAAAATATAAAGCAACAAAAGATTATTGGAATAATGCTATGGACGGATTTAGTGGCATTGGAGAAGATAATCACATAAAATTAAAGAACGGAGAAGCAGTTGAACTTGAAGATTCGGTAGCGAAGCCGTTTGTTGATGATAAAATGCTTGAACAGACAAAAGAAACAAAAGGAGATAAATAATGGCTACATATTCAGGGAAACAATTTAAAGTCGCTGTGGGTTTGCATACTTCCAATTTAGGATTAGCTACACTTGGTGGTACTATGTACTATTTAAGGGTTGATTCTATAAATGATATAGATTTTAGTGCAGGTTACAGTACAGCAGTAGTAGAGAGAACTGGTCAAAGAGTTATAAGGCCAAGCGATCATATAACTGCACATTCATCTACTAATGCAGCAGGAGGTGAATATACTTGGGCATGGGATAATTATGTTCCTGAAAATGAAGCATTATTTCATGCTTTAATTACAAGTTTAACTGAAACTGCTGATGTAACTTCAACAGAAAAAATTATTGGCACAGCAGCTACTAATACTTATGATACTGGAGCAGCTTCTAGTTTTGCTTTAGCATTACAGATTCTTTCTCCTGATGCAAGCAAGGGAAGGTATATGTATGGTGCTATAGTTCAAGATATGACCATGAGTTGGGATGCAGGGACAAATGGTGGTAAAATGACTACTTCTGGAACGCTATATTCTGGATATAGGCCAATTATATATGATAATTCTGGAATAACTGTTAATGCTACGGCTGTTGCTCAAGGTGGATGGAATTTAGATTTATTTCAAATGGATGCAATAACAATAGGTGGAAATGCTGTTATATGTAAGGCATTTTCTGTAACCATATCTAATCCTGCGAAAAGAGTAGGGAATGAAGCAATTACCGAAGCATCACCAGGATCAGCAGGGGTTGTATTTGGACAACCAGAGGAGTATATGCGAGGTGGATTAATAGATGTTACTGGCTCAATAACTGTAAAAATGGATGATAATACCATAGATTTATTAAATAATTGGCAAAGAGCTACATCAACTGCTATTCTATTTGGAGATCATGCAACGATCGGGTCTGCTACTTGCCATATTAATATAGAAGGAGCAAAACTTACTGGATTCAATAAAGATTATGCAGCAGAAGATGGAGTATTTATAGAAATCCCATTCCAGGGGACAGCAGATGGTGCTAATTCATTGATCGATTGGAAAATTACTTAATAAACAAGGAGAATAAAAGCATGACCGAAAAGAAACTTTCAACAGGGAAAAAAGTGTTGATTAAAGATTTGGGTGAGGATAAGATTGTAGATCTTAAAGATATTATGGAATTTGTTTCATACCCAAATGGTAGTTCAACAATAAAGAATGTTAACAAACATAGACTTGCCTGGCTTAGAGAAGGTCTAGTTGGTTTAGGGGATTGGAAAGCAAAGAATGGGGAAATAGTTGAAGATCAATTATTAAAAACTCTTACTGAAGAAGAAAAAGATGAAGTTTTCAAACTTATTCAAGAAGCCCAAGTTTTAAGCCCCAACAAGCCCTTATCCTTGGATTCAATGTCTTAATTGATAAAGAATGTGAGGGTTGTAAGTGGCATGAGTTTCCTTATACTATAAGGAGTATTATATCTGAAGAACGAGGAAAACAAATTGAATTTAAAGATGTAAGTGATGTATGGGATTATATTTTCCTCCTTAAAAAAGAATCGGAGAATCAACAACGCCAAGGAAGTTCGTTCACAACACTTAATGATATTTATGAACAGCTTCCTTTTTTTTGTTGTATTAATAATATATTAGATGAAAATAGTCAAAAAGATATTGCTAAATATTCATATTGTAATAATACGAATACTCCAGCATATTCTGGCAGCTATGGAGATACTCCCACATCCTGGATCGAAAAATACTTCATCATTGAATCAACATTAAAGATGAGAAATAAAAAATTAGCGGAGAAACAAAATGCCTGATTATAAACTGAATATAATAGGAACATTTAACAATAAACAACTTGTCAAAGCTCTTCGCCAGGCTGGTGTTGATGTTGATAAATTAGGAAAGAAAACCACAAAGACAAACAAAGATCTAGGGAGATTCAGACAGGCTACTGCTGGAATGCGGAGAACCCTGGGAGCAGTTAGAAACAATCTTCTACTTGTTTCATTTGCTTTTGGTACTCTTGGTGCTGCTATTGGTAAAACTGTTAAAGATTTTGCTAAATTTGAACAAGTTAATATAGGTTTTAAAGAACTTGGCAAATCTGTTGGCTTTAGTGGAGATGCATTAAATAAATTAAAAGAAGCCACAGATGGGACTGTAAGTAGCATGGAGCTTATGAAACAGGCTAATAATGCCATGCTTCTTGGTATTGCTAAATCAGAAGATCAAATGGCAGAGATGTTTGATATGGCTCAAAGACTAGCTTCAGCAGTAGGACAAGATGCCACATATGGTATTGAATCCTTGACGACAGGAATAGGACGGCAATCTCGTCTTATGTTGGATAATTTAGGTATAATAGTTCGCACTGAAGATGCTTATAAAGCATATGCCCAACAAATTAATAAAAGTGTAAGTGCATTAACGGATCAGGAAAAGAAAACTGCATTTATAACTGCTGCTATGGATGCAGCCAGAGAAAAAGTCGGCAGATTGGGTGATGAGCAAAAAACAACTTCAATGGTAATGAGTGAAGCTGCTACGAGTATAGGAGAATTGAGCATTACTATAGGGGAATTATTCTCACCATTAGTGATATCTGCTGCAAAACGAATAGCAGATTGGGCTGAAAGTTTTAAAATGTTGATTTATCAACATAATATTTTTAGAGGTATGCAATTAGAAGAAGCCCAAATACTAGAATTAATAGACTTTAAGAATAAACAATTAATGGAAACCCAGGGAGAATATGCTAAAGCAAGTGCAGAAAAAAATATATTTGGTAAACAAACTGCACAAGCAGGAATGTTGGGAGCAACAATTGCTGGAATGCGAAAAGAGATAGTTATATTAACAGAAAAATATTTAGCCATGCTTGATGTGGGTGAAAGCGTAGCAGAAGGTCAAAATAGTTTTTCTGAAGCTATTGGAGAAACAGTTGCTGGTCTTGCAGATGTATACCCAGGAATGGTATTGGCTTTAGAACTATATAAACAAACAAAAGAAGCACAAATAGCACTATTGGAGGCAAAGAGAGCAGATATTGCAATAGATGCTATGAGATTGGAAGGCGAGGAAGGGCAAGAGGAAAATATAAGGCGTATGGGCGTTGTTTATGATATGCTTTCTGAATCGTTATTAAAATTAATGAGTGTTAAAAAGAAAGATGTAAAAGCATCAAAAACACAATTACAAGCTAATACAGAATTAATGAAAGGTAGTGCTGCACTTTTGAAGCAATTTGCAGGAGGAGCGATAGTGGCTGCAAGATTACAACAAGCGGCTGCAGTTGTAGATACTTATTCTGCGGCTACTGCTGCATTGAAACCAGTAGCTCTTGGTGGGTATGGCCCAGTTGTTGGACCGCCTATGGCGGCTGCAATTATAGCCTCTGGTCTAGCTAATGTTATGCAAATCAGCAAATCAATAGGAGAATTTCAACACGCCCAGTTTGGGATGGATCAAGTAGTGACTCAGCCAACTATGATTATGGCTGGTGAAAATAATCAAGCAGAGCAGGTTTCAATCACTCCGCTTGAGGGACCAAACCTGGAGGGTCCACAAGGCGGTAACATCACAGTCAATGTATCTGGCAATATTTTGGAAAATGATTGGATAGAAGAAGAATTAAGTGAGAAGATTTCAGAAGCCGTTAGGCGTGGGGTGGATTTTGGGATTAGCTGATAAAGATATAAGAAAACAACGATGGGATGAGTGTAATGCCTGTGAGCATCTTACTAAAAATAGTTTTTGTAGGAAGTGTGGATGCAAAATGTCAATAAAAATTCTGTTCCAACGGATGAGATGCCCTATCGGTAAATGGAGTAGTGCATGAGCTTTGCCGATGATATAAAAAGCAAATCAACAAATTTATATCCTACTGTAATTATAAATCAGGGGCTAAATAATGCTATATATATCTCTACAAATTCCACAACTATAAATGGTAATTATTATTCTCCTATTCTTTTAAATGTACCAGGACTAAAGGAAAGTATTGATATTGAAAAGCGTAATTACAAGATTTCTAACGTATCACTTTCCATAAGCAACTATGAGCATAATGGCGAAAGGTTCTCTGAAACAGTAGGTGATAATTCACTTATAAATCAATCTGTAGATATTTATTGGCAATCTCCATCAGGGTCAAAGCATATTTATCGTGGTTGGATTCTACGATATGATATGGATTCTGATAAAGTTAAATTAACTGTAGAAGATAGAAGCCAAGCTAAACTGCACCGAGATTTACCAGAAATATTATCTGATAAAGCGGAAGTTCCAGATAAATATAAATTGAAGGCAATTCCGATGTGTTACGGATATGTGCCAAAAAGTCCATGTGTAATATCTTATTCGCCTGTTTATGGGGATGTTAAAGTTGATGGTGCGAATGTGAAACTATTATTAGATAAAGATGGAAGCAATGTCAATTTAGTGAATGATTTATTTGCTTTTGACGGGTCGTATGTTACAATATCTCCCAATACTGCAGGTCAATTTACCTATAGTGATGCGGTTCAATATCAAGCAGAAGGTAATCTTATTATTTTAGGGCAAGAGGGCTATAATTTGTTGGGTGGTAATTGTGTAGGGGAGAATAATCTTAACGAAGAAGGCAATCCGTATACAGATCAGGCTTCATGTGAACTCAATGGAAATACTTGGATACCATATATTACTGATCCAATTTCTTCTAATAAAATTATTGCTTATGAAAGGATATTTCCTTCTCCGACAGCTTGGACAGCATGGAAAGCCCACTCCAAATCGGGAAATTGGGAAGATGTATTTTATTTGACTAATTCTGATACTTCAGGCAGAGAAAGCACATACTCTGCATCAATATCGGGAACATTATTTAAAGAATTAGGTTCAGGTGGTGGCACAGAGGACGATTGGGGGACTGGTGAAGGAGATGATTGGTTGCCACCTGATTCAGCAACAATGGCGTATTGTGAGCATCACTCAATACTGAATGATGACAATGATTATGCTTTGTTGTATGGGCTGGAACGTAATAGATGGAATAGATCAAGGGTTGGTGGTGAAGTAAAAATTTCTGCTTATAATGGTAGCATTATAGAACAAGAAATAGGATACTTACATATAGCTATTCAAACGACACTATTCAATGTAACATACTTAGCTGAATCACCTGGTTTAACATCTACAGAATTGCAATTAGTAGCAGGAAGCAATAATCATTCGGTTGCAAATGAACAAAGATATACCGCTATAGGGGATTGGACAGTTGTAAGTACTGTTCCTGATTATCCAGAAGGGCAATCAATAGGGTGGGTTAATTGGGACGTAGACCCTGTACCAATAACTACTTTTGATGGAGTATCTGTATGGGTGCAGACTGCCTATATGGAAACTGGTGGACACATGATGGGTGTTGCACTTGATATTGTAGCTTGTGAAGTAAAACATTATATGCTATTGAATGACTTCAATAGATTAGATATTTATGCTAACGTATCTGGAAGAATCGGAAATGATGGAAGTGTATTAGAGAAAGCACCAAATATTATTAATGATATTATGGAATACGAACTTGGACAGGATATTTCCTCTGCTCCTGATTCTGAGGATTATTCTGCATGGAAATATGCCTTCACAGTTAAGGACAAAATAAACAGCAAAAAACTTATTGAAGGAATAGCTTCTGCAAGTCCGTTTATACCAAGATTCAATAATATGGGAGAATGGAAATTTGATATTATACAGAAAGGCTATTACCAAGCTGATATTGATGCCTCTATAAGAATCTTGGAATCTTCTGTTGTTAAATATTCCTATTCACGCACCAAGATCGAAGATGTAAAAACAGCAATTTCGTTTCATTATAAATATGATTATGGATTAGGTGCATTCCTATCTACTACAGAATTTACTCTTGAAGATAATATATTGCCAATAGTTGGGGCTACAGGTGGATATTATCACAGTTATTATGGATTACCAACAGATGATTCTGATAGCACTTTGATCGTGGATGATAGGCGTGGATTTTTCATAAGAGATGATGGTACTGCTGATAGCTTTGCAAAATGGCTTTTAAGATGGCATTGCAATTCTCACCTTAAAATTAAGCTACGGATTCCGCTTAATTACCTTGATACTATTGAGGTTGGCTCTCTTGTTTCCTTCGATGAGGTGCTGGGCGATGTTCTACCTTATGGAATTAATTATAAACACGATGCTACTTATCCTGATGACACTACGCTCGGTAATAATATTAATGGGCAACAAGTATTTAGCTTGTTTATATGTACCAGCACAAATAAAACACTTACACATATTGATATAGA
>NZER01000300.1 GCA_002690445.1 Candidatus Pacearchaeota archaeon | reverse complement strand
ATCTCTTAATGCCATATCAGTACTTAACTTAACTATTCCTGTGCCTACATCATCAGCCAGAATATATAAATTTGTTCCATCGTAATAAATACTTGCGTCTTGTCCATCTCCAAAAATTAATTTCTTACTATCGCTATCTATCTTAATATCGTGAGCAATAATAATATCTGTAGTTCCACCAGTATATGGAACGAATCCACTTGTATCTCCACCACCCGCACTTGATGCGTGTGTCTTTAAATTAACCATTTTAATTAACTAATATGAAACTTACTCCCTCTGCATTCACAGAACTATCAATATAAACCACATCAGAATTATTAACAGCTAAACTAATACTATCTCCACTACTTAATTCAAAACCATTAGTACTATCAACTGTAACATCTCCAATATACATAATTCCAGTATTACCAACTAATGCTTTAATCGTTACTGATTGGCAAGTATTAGTACCAAGCTGAACTCTTGTTCCTGCAGTAACTGTAGAAGTCTGAGCCATAACTAATGTGGTTGGTACTTCTTCTATTGTCTTTAAAGAATTATTAGAATTAACTTCAGCCCTATCTTCTCCATCGTGGTCTTTAATCTCAACCGCTCCTATCTCTATATCTTGTACTGTGAGGTTAGCATCTACTTTTAGCCTATCTCCTACTATTGCTGTTTTGTTACCATCTACATCTTTTATTACGACCTCATTAGGCATATTATTATGTGAAAAAGTATACTAGTATACTTCTTCCCCTCCTTTTGTAGGTTTTAATTTAAATGTATTATCATCATTTTTTTTATTATTTACCATTTTATCATACTCAAATCATATTATTTACTGAAAAAAAAAATGTAAAAGAAGAAGGACTAGCCTTCCTCAATTACTTCAAATCATGCTTATGCAGCGTATGATTCAATACTACAAACACCATCAGCTCTTAATAACTTAACAGCGTAGTCTTCAATAGCTACAATGTCAGTGTATCTTTCTAAAGCGTGGTATTCAGTTTCAAGGTATGGGTTTTTCTTTTGTGCAATGCCAAAAGGGCTATTACCACTACCATCAACTCCAAGTATTAAAGCCTTAGCTTTACTAGCTGAAGGACTGATTTGTGTAGTCCAAAATACGTCCATTCCACTGATTCTTCCGATGAAACCATTATGTGCAATGTCTCCATTGAACTGGCTAGCATCTCTGAATGCTGATAGTTTTAACAAGTCTGCATACTGTTCAGCACCAACTATTAAGTACTTTGGTACAAGCTTGTCTTTCATTACTTCTTTCTTACCATTAACTATATCATCATAGTCTATAGTGTCTGAAGAGGCAATGTCAGTACTTGCTACTCCATTAGCTACAACGGTATTTCCAGCACTGCTTTGTAATAGTGAAACACACACTGAGTCTTTCTTTAGTGCAAGTTGGTATCCTAACTGTGCAGTCATATCCTGCATTAAGTTAATGAAACTTCTTGACTTTTCCTTGTTAGTTAACTGGTATGCTGCTCCGTACTCAGTAGGACTAAATACTACTTGCGTTTTTGCAAAGTCAGTAATACTTACTGCGTCTGATTCAGCTACTGCTGCTGCAGCTGCTGGTTCTGTACCTACTGTAATATTCAGTGTATCTCCTGGCTTGTCTAACAAGTCATTATACGATTTCCCTAAGGGTGCAACCACTAGATTAGCCTTCACGTGGTCTAATACTTCTTTATTCCAAATTTCAGGGTTTATGTAACCTGCTGAAGTCTTAGCTGTAGTGAAAGCGTTATTATCGTATGCTTTTGCTATAAATTCTTTTGCTTCCATTTTTTCTTATCTCCTTATGTTTATTTTTTTTTGTTGTGTAAGATTATTTTTCTAAATCCATTCTTTTTCAGTTATCCCTTGACTTTTAAGGAATGCTGTTTTGGATTCTTCATCTATTTCTCTTACCTTCTCACTATCCAACGTTTTAGTCGGATTTTCTTGAGCGTGATTTGGGCTTCCGAATGGACTGTCAGTGTCTACCATTCTTTTACTGCTGCCTATTTTTTCTTTTATAAGGTCTATCTCCTTCCTAAAATCTTCATTTAGGGTTTGTTTTTCTTTAGCTTGTTCTTTAACTAGTAATTCTAGCTTTGCCTTTTCAGTTTCTAATTCTTTAAGTCTTGTTTCTGCTTGCATGTCTTTCCTCACTTTAGTTTCTACTTCCTTCGTTAATTCTGCTTCCCTATCTTTGTCTTTAGCTAGGACTTCCTTCTCTATACTTGCTAGTTCTTCACTACTTATTACCGCATCTGTATCTTTACTAGTTCCTGTTAGTGTTCCTTGTTCTTTCATTTCTTCACTCATTTTTTATGCCTCTTATTCTTTTTAATTTCCACACTTTGTAAGAGTATACTACTCTTCAACCCGTTAATGTTTTCTTTAGTCATTCTTTCTTGCTTGGACAGGTTTAATATTGTCTGTTCAAACTTCGCAAGAAGTCTTTCATTATCTAAGGCTTGCTTTTCTTTCATTAAAATCCAGTATTCACTCTGGTTCTCCCATGTGTGTTCTCTTGATTCTGGGAGTTTCCCATAATTATCAAGCATTACTTTGCTTATCTTACTGAATAATGCTATTTCTTTCTTCGTCCTTTCCTTCTCAGCTATTATTAGTGTGAGGGATTGTTCTCCTTCTTCTAACTCTCTCTTCTTATTATCTAAATCTTTTTGTTCACTCATAACCTGTACTTGTTTGAGTTTCGCTTCCATGTTATTTTCTAATTCAGTCATTCTTTCAATTCCTCCCAAAATTTATTTGTCTTCCACACTTGACCACCTGCTTGGGTCGTGTGGTATTAAAGTAGTAGTATCCACATATACTGGTATGTGATTATTGTGTAAGTCCATGAAGAAATACACATCATGGTGTTTATTATCGAACCTTGCATCCGTCCAGAATGGGAATCGTTCTAGTATGTCCCTTCTGATTAGTGTCGCTCCCATTCCAACACCATGTACTTGTTGTAATCCTGTGTTGAATAGTTCTTCCGTCTTCTCAGGGGTTATATTGCTAGTCCCCCATGAGTTCCTATCTTCTTTATAGTCTAGGTAGAAGATACACGCCCTCTGAAATTGTAATTCTTTAATTGATTCTAGGAATACTGCCTTATTGATTAGTCCATGCCTCGCTAGTAATCTTACTCGTTCATATTTTTCTTGGTCTTCTTTAAACCCTAGCAAGTAGTAACTGCCAACTACTGCCTTGTTATGTGCTAGTAACCTATTAATTAATTGCTCGTCTGGTTTTAGGTCTACTTCAATGCTCATTAAGTAATCATAATTATTATCTAGTGTGTATTGTCGTATGTAATTCATACTATCATTAATTGCTTCTCTACTATTACTCCTTCGTGGTATTTTATGAATGTTAAAACCTTCACTCTTCAGCCTTTCATAAAAAGTGTTTGTTTCACTATTATCCACGAGTAAATAGTCAATAACAGGATAGTCTATCTTACTTATTAATTCTCTCCATTCCTTCATGCAGTAATCCTTCCCATCATAGACGGGAGCTGCGATTAACACTTTAGCGTGTCCTGTCATTCTTATTCTATCTTAGTAATCCTTGCTTGTTTATTAACTGGATTATTATCTAGTGCAAGTCCTAATACTGTACCGCCAGTATATGTTCTTCCTTGTTGGTATTTCTTAGGTACTAATGCTTCTATACTCATTGTCTTAAATTGCTTTATACGATTTAAATATCTTTTATCTATGATTGCCTTAACCCATAATTTTCCTTTCTGGTATATTGCCTTTACTACTTTCAATATTCCTTTCCTTTCCTTCAAGGCTTTACTTATGAATTTTGCTTCTGTCAAGTGTGAATATTTTAGTTTTAGACGCTCCCATTCTTCATGTGTTATACTTCCACTCACACCTCTCTTGTTAATCTGCCTTGCGAAGTCTTGTAGAGTGTCAGTAGTGAATCTATATCCTAGACTGTCTGGAGTTGTCGTGCTTAATACTCCTTCTAAGTAGAACTCTCCATCTTTCCCTTTCTGTACAAATAATTTTTCCTTATTTTCTAGCGTGAAAGTATATAGTTCATGACCTAATCCTTTAGCAATCCATTTATCTTTTACTTTTTTGAACTTACTTTTTACTGCAGTCCATGCTATCTTAAAAGCTATTTCTTCACCATTTTTATCGTATGATTTGTTGAATACTTGCAAGAATATGTTTTGTGCACCTATAGGTAGTTTTCTTATGCTCACAGGTAATTCCTTTATTGTATTGTATGGCATTTTATTTCTTTTTTCCTAAACTTAGATATTTTTTATAAACTGCTTCCCTAACTCTTTTCTTTTCTGAAGGAGTTCCATATTGTGAAACTCTTGCTAATGCATTTCTTGCATGAGATATATCTTGAATAGGATACTGCCTGTCTGGCAATGCAAAATTGCTTGTCTTAATTCTTTTACGCCCTCTCGTAGTTAATTTTGTCATCTTATCACAACCTCTCAAATATTTCTTTCGCTTTAATTTCTGCTTCTTCAGACTTCATAAAATCATATTTGATTATCAAGCCATTCTTTGCTACTGTCGCAACTAGTGAATATCTTGTTAGGTCAAAAGGTTCTACTATTGGTATTTCTTCAGCTAGCATGTCTTCTTCTATTTCAATACCTGAAGTTTCGTCTTCTAATTCTTCAATGTGTTCTTCATCATGTAACATTTTATTACCAGAACCTCTTATAATAATCTCTTTCCTTTATAGATTCATCTTCTGACTCTTTCTTACTAAAGTAGAAAGTATCCTTCTTATGACTTTTACTTACTAGTTGGTCTTCACGAGTAGTACTTTCCTCTCCAGTCCCTATTTCCTTACTGGTTTCATCTTCTGGCTTTCTACGCCTACTAGGAAACATATCTTCACTCTTAGTAGGCTGAGTCATATGCTCGTCTTCAGCAAACAAATCACCTTCTAGTGGGAATCCTTGAAGTTCAAGATAGTCTTGTATCTTATCTTTCTTAAAACCTATATTAACCATCCTCTCTGCTTGTTCTAATAATGTAGTAAGGTCTCCATAGTTTAAGGGGTTAAAATGAAATTCTGTCTTATCATAATTCATTAAGGGGAATAAATCGTTAGTGAATGAATCCTTTAATAATTCTTGAATACTTTTAATTCTGGTGTATAATGCTGTCTTCTGAGCGTCACTATTACTACGGTTACTATCACCTGGCTTTCCCATCAGTACTGGTGGTACTTGTAATAGTGTTAGGATATTATTATCGCATTGGTTTATTAGGTTGAGTATACTATCTCCATCAGTAAAATCTCTCAGTATCTGGTATTCTATTTCTCCTTCTGCAATAACTGGCTTTTCAATATCAGCCTCGCTACGCTTTAAGTAACTAATGAAACTCTTGATTTGTGTCTCATTAGCATTCTTAATATTATAGAATCCTTTGAATTGATTAGTTCCGAATAACCATCCAAGATATGAATAAATATATTGTTTAATCAATACGCTAGTGTATACTGCTTGAATGTCTAACTCACCCCATACACTAGTAGTTAGTTTAGCTACTGCAACATGCACTACTTCGTCAGGACTCCAGAAGATAGGGTCTTTATTATCTACTGTTTCTTGAACATAACCTATAATCTTACCATGCTCATCAGCTACTGGTTTTGTAGTTGTAGTTTCTAGAACATGAAGTTCCTTAACAGTGCCCTTACCATTCTTAACTAATTCTATAAACACATTATTGTATGCGTAAAGATTATAAAGTATTTGCCTGAGTAGTTTACTAAACCTTAACTTTTTAAGTTCCTTCTCCAAACCAGTTTTTTTACTCTTACCATCCAATCCTGTAACTCTCCATCCAGCCTCTACACTCTTATCAACTAAAGTGTTTAATGCTGCCATTACAGTACTGTCTTTACGAACTGCTTCTAATACTTTATCAACATTAAAAACAGAACTTATACCATCTTTTTTCTTACCTGTTAATGACTTACTAGTATTATAGTATTGAAGTATTAATCCTTTACTAGCTTTAGATATAGTTGTTTCTTTAAGACCCATTTTACACATGTGGAGTGAGTAATAATTTTATTACTGACTCACTCTTTACTATTCTATACTTATCATTTAAATAGTTAACTGTTTATCCTTTCTTTTTAGGGAATATTTTCCTAATATGAACTTTAAATACCGGTAGTTTATCTATATTGTTTAAATAATATCTAGTATTATTCTGAACTCTTTGTAAACATTCAAAAAACCATTTCTTCTCTTCTTCTTCAGACTCTAGAATAATTTCATAATTAGCATTATCAATCAGTGCAGCTTCAACCTCTCCTTTTTCAATCACTAACTTTTTCAAGTAAGAATCATTAATAGTATATGGATACTTTACTCCTTTCATGTAATAACGTCTCAACCTCATATCATTAATAGTCATCCCAGTCTATACCACGAACTCCTCCTTTATTTACTGCTATGAAATATTTACTACTCATTACAAAAGCATCTATTAAATCATCAGTACCTCCACTTGGCTTGTGTATCGCAGTACTACGGGGTGTATCCTCTTCTTGTAGTGCTTTCATCTCAACCTCTAAACTCCTATCCTTATAACTAAATATCTTACCCTGTCTAGTCCATGCTCTAAACTCATTATAAGTTCCCACCTTATCCCTACGGAAACTCATAGGCTTAACATTCCAACCTATTTCCTTCATCTTCTGAATAGTATGATACCCTTGAGGACAATCATCAGGAATAAACCTTTGAATATTAAAACGCTCTTTCAATAATGTTAAGTCTTTAATCAAATTATCATCTTCACCATAAGGGTACTGGTGATGATATAATCTGATTATAGTATCTTGCTTGGTCAACATACTAACTGTCACTACAGTATGTGAGTTTACCATTCCAAAATCTATACTACAATCACACTCTCCACTGTAAGACACTCTCTTGTATAATGTCGTATCACTAAATACTTTATCAACATCTTCACTCTCGAAGAAACTACTAACTTGAGCAGTGAATAATGCGTCATACTCTTGCTCGAAGTGTTTCTCACGACCAGTCTGGTAGTATAAGTCACGCTTAATATCTATTTGTTCTTTCAACTCACCCTCTAACACTTCCTCATAATGAATCCACAAACGAGTATAATCATGAACCTCACGAATATCTTCAGGGTCGAAAATGTCAAAATAGAATCCACGCTGTCCATTAGGTGTACTAGTAAGTACTATAGTACCATTAGTTCTTGATACTGTAGGTTCTATACTATCAAAGAATATATCATCATTTTCTAAGAATGCAGCCTCATCAACGAATACATAACTGAAACTATAACCCCTTACTCTATCAGTTGGTGGTAGGCAAGTAATACTATTACCATTAGTGAAGGTGATAGTAGTCTTATTATTAGTTGCAGCTTGTCCTTTATCAATCTTATTACTGAAGTAATTAATGACTTTACCATTAGTAACACTCATGACATTATCATCACCAATCCTAATCAAACGCTGAATCTCAAGCATTAACTTCTTCGACTGTTCCTCAGTAGCACTTATGATACCAACATGAGTCTTATTAGCAACTCCCGAAGGGAAAATATTTAGGTCTATAGCTTTCAACGCAAACAATGCTAGTGCTAGACTCTTACCAACTTGACGTGAAGAACATACTGATATACGTTTTTTACCACTATCTAATAAATCCCATAGTGTCTTCTGCCAAACAAAAGGTTTAATACCAACCTGGTTAACAGCATAGTAAGTCGTATCCTTCCTGGAAGTACTCATTTTAACACCGCCCTTCCTTACTGGTGTTAAACTATTAAGCCATTCCTTACGTTCTCGCTTGGTAAACTTGTAATACTCCATTATAAAACTATAAGATACTCTCCAGCATCATACTCTCCACTTTTTTTCTGTTTCTTTGGTGTTTTCCAATCAGCACCATATCTCCCTTTTAAATAAGTATCATACTCTTTAGGAATCTTATATTCTCCTTTATTAAATTCAAATAAGACAACTTCATCCACACTATAGTCTGGTCTCAAATATACACCATGCTCGTGTATATTACAATAATCACTCCCCCATTTCTTATAGAAGAAACATAAGTCGACAATTAAATTGTTCTCTTTATAAATGAATGCAACCTGCATAGGTAATCCAATATAGAATTGTGTCCTGACTAATTTAAACCCCTTATCTAAAAAGGAAGCTACCACAGTTTCTAGTCTTTCACTCAATGAAGAAATATAATTATCTTCTCCCCTTTCAATAATATCTATATCTAAATCAGTATCGTGGTGTATGAATCCATCTTTCTCACGAACCATTCCTAAAAGAGTTCCACTTCCTAATTGATATTCAAATCCACTCTCGCCCAATATCTTTAATGCTAAATTAAGAACTGGCTGCCAATCCTTTCCTAGCATTGGTTCTATAACTAATCCAGGATAAGTAGTAGTTGTTAAATGCTCACTCTTTAAGTAACTCATTAGCTATAACTACTCTCCCTAGTATATCTGTTGTACTAATTCCATGAGTATACGGTAAGTATAACATGCGTATATTTTTACTCTTTAACCACTCTTCATCAACACCTATCTGTTTATATAATGAGTCGCCTTCCCAATCATCTCCATGAACAATATGATTAGCCCCACTATAGATTATATCATTTTTAGAATTATGCCCTCCTAAGTTAACTATCACATCATCAACCCATATACAAGCTCTAAGGTTCTCCATCCGTTCATTAAGGTTTAAGAAAGGAGTTCTTTTATAATTCTTTGCAAACTCATCAGTAGTAACACAAGCAATAGTATCAAAACCTAATACTTTCAATCTTTGAAATATCCTATAATGACCATAATGAGTTAAATCAAATGTTCCTAATACGATAGCCTTCTCCTTCATCATCTTCTTTTATGTGTAATTCAATATGTTTACGAGCCCACTCTCCAAATTTCTTAACTCCCTTCTCAATACCTTCTTCATTGTGAAGTATTAATCTATGTGTGTGGTCTTCGGGGTCTAAATTCCAATATTGGTCTAACCATAAATGAACCTCTAATGCTGATTCTCCATATATCCTCGTACTCCTTAATGCATGAATCCAAGTTTCCATTAATCACCCACCCCTAACATACTCTCCTTAATATCCTTGTCGACTACTTGTTGGTAAACCCATGCGTCATGAACTACACCATCCTCATCAGTCACGCATCGTATCATAAACCTATGATAATAATCATGCACTACTCCTTCTACAATATCAAACTGGTCTAGTTCCTCCTTTGTTAATACTAACAACTCACCGGTAGTAATACAACCTTCTTTCTTCTTTATAGTACTAAATCCTCTCATGAAACGCTCATAATTATAAAGTTTGGCTGGATAACCCCCACCCCTAAGTATTCCATGAACAAACAACTTAACCATACTCATCCTCTACAATCCTACTCACCCTCTCCCCCCTCCACATTAAACACTACATCATCACCACGAGCCTTCTTACGAGTACTAATCTTATCCTGAACGTCAGCAACATCCAACTGGTATTTATGAATAAACTGGAGTTCCTTACTCAACTGCTCACGAGCCCTCATCCAAGAAACATTCTCAAGAGGATTCATACCATCCCTAGACAATTTATCTTCCAACTCCCACAATTTACCTTGTAAGTCAACAACCTGAGTAAGACTAGAAACCATACGACCACCCACACTACCAAACACATCCACAAGCTTCTGCTGAGCCACTGTATAACGCTCCATCAACGCAAGCTTACGAGCCAGTAACTCTTGACTAGCCTCAGGCAAAGCCTCAACCTCACCCTTCAACACCAAACCAGTACGGTCTTTAAACTCATTCAACCTCTTACTAGTCTCACCACTCTTCAAAGCATTAAACCTAGTACGACTCTTAGGACTCATCTTCCTCGAATGCTTCATACCCTTAACACCACCCACTACAAAACACCCCCACCACACAAGAATACACACACCAAAACAAACACCATAATACAACCCATAAAACACTACCCATTTAAATAATTAATCATTAAAACACAAACAACCAATAAACTAATAGTACTATAACAGTACCACAACAGTACCAACAAACAAGAAGTACTGTACCATAAACAAGTTATACTACACTAACGTATAGTATAACAAGTTTATACTACAGTACTTCACACACACACACCAAACACACACCCCAAACAAACACAAAACAAATGTACTTTTGTTACTATGTGAGGGTGGTAACTTGTGGGTATTCCTGTATAGTAGTAACAAAATATATATAGTTAGTATATATTGTATATATTTATTTCGGAAAAGATTTATATACTCAAAAACCCCTTATTGTTGTATAAATAACACAATTAATATACTAAAAAGTATACTACTACACAATGACGAACAATAATCACCATTCAACAATGATAAAATATAGTCATTACTCAATAGTAATGAAGAAGCAGTCATCACTCAATAGTGATAAACAAGTAGGTATTCACTACTTAAGAGTAATAACTCAGAGTAATGACTTAAGAGTAATAACTTTAACTACTGATAGTTTAGAGGCACTTAGAGGCAGTAAAAACACATTAAAGGCAAAACAACCCAACAAACAAAAAAAAGGCTTTCTTTTTGCCGTTGTTGTGTGTTGTGTGTGTCTTGTGTTGTTGTTGTTGTTGTTGTGTTTTGTTGTGTTTTTGTTTTTTTAAATAGTGTATGACGATCGTAGTGTATGACGATGTATGAGGATTTAACCGAAAGATTTATAAATATGTTTGCCTTTTCTCTTGTTATGGTAAATAAAAATTATTTGAAGAACAGAAATAAAAAATATATGTTACATTTAAAAAACCTGCCAAAGAAACAAAAATATAGATTTAAAAAGCCTAGTGTTTCAGATATGGCAAATTTATTAAAGTTATTTCCCAACGGGGTTATAATAGATGTTTCACACTCATTAAATAAATAAGTTGGAAAAAAGCAGATAGAGGT
>NZER01000299.1 GCA_002690445.1 Candidatus Pacearchaeota archaeon | reverse complement strand
GGGTCTCGCTGGGAACAGAAGATCATGGACGAGATAGCCGCTGAGAAGAAGGCGTTCTGGGATCATATCGACAAGGTTGAGGCTCAAAAAGACCGCGAACTCATGCTCAAGAATGCCAAACGCACATCTCTCGGTATGCAAGAAACAGGGAAGACGATGTAATGGCTGCCACCAGGAAGACAGCTGAGACGCTAGCCAACATTCGTTATCGAGTGCAGCGTGACACTGGCGACCTGGACGGTGAGCGTTGGTCTACCGAGAATATGGATGAAGCGATCAATAATCAGCTCATCGAAATGGGCACAGAACTGGCTATTAATTACCCCGGTGACGCACTGCTTACCGAAGACCTGGCTTACTCGACAACGACACAGCCGGTGGATCTGCCTGATGTGGTGGGCGTTGAGGGAATTTATCGTGTTGATGATATCTCCACTTCAAGCGCTCCTTTTCAGCTTTCTTACGTGTCCCCATTGGAATTAGACGAGTTTGACACAACGACAGTTCTGAACGACTTTACCCGGCACAAGTACACACTCTATGGGCCGAGCACAGACGCTCAGTCACCCAGGATTCAACTCTTGCCTAAGCCTGCATCGGCAACCACCCTTAGAATTTACTATATCGCTACACCTTATCATATGACGGCTGCTGGTGACACGAGCCCTCTCTCCCCTCGGTGGGTGGAAGTCGTGTCTTTAGGTGCCGCTCTTAAATTATTGCGCAGGGACGAGGAGGCAACATCTCAGCAGATGATGTCTTATGGTCGTCTCTGGATGCAGTTTCAGCAATTTAATCGACGACAAAAAGGACCGAGGACAATTCGTCGCAGAAGGAAGGGAGTCTCTTAATGTTAGTTATCAATGACAGCGATAAGCCGTTTAAGTACTGTTATGGGGGCGTTGAAAAGATCGTACCGCCCAAGGACGGTGGGACGTGGAGCGTAGGCACGAAGAACAGCCAGATCGAATACACGAAGATCAGTGACGATCCTCCCGCAGTCGGTGTTCATATAAGCCCTGCGGAATGGTCCTATCTAAACAAGGGGTCGTTCAGGAATGCGCACAGCCTCACTTTAGCGAAAGACATGATGACAGATGTAACCAATCAGTTGTCCGAGCTTCAGCTGGAAAAAGAGCGACTTGCGAAAGAGAACGAAGACTTCAAGGCTCGCCTGGCTCTTTACTCTGACGACAAACCCTCGAAACCAACCTCTAAAGCAAAGAAGTAATGCAATGGCAAGGGGCTATGCACCAGTACCTCTCTCTCCGATGGCGGGAGGGGTTAATAGATTCGAGAAAGAATCTGCACCTACCCAGGCTGCCGAAGTTCTCGACGTAGTTAACGATGGCGGTAATATCCGTCGTCGTGACGGCATGTCTACGTTTGCTGCCGGAGCCCCACATCACTTACCCGCTGGCGCAACGACCGTTATCTCCGCAGTTGGAGAAACATCCTACGTAAACCTAGCTGACCGAGTCAGCACCGACATATCAGGCAAGAACACGTTTTATGTTGGCTGCGATGAGAAGTTTGACGGTATAGACTGGCCTGGTTCGGCAAGTCTGACAGTCTCCATAGCTGCTAAGAAGACTCACTACATCGAAGCTGCCTATTGGGACGGTGACAGCTGGGAGACGCTGCCATTCGTTCTCGACACAACGAAATGCACGCCTCCGCAGACGAGTTCTGACGGTGTATTTAGTCAGACCAACATTGCAGACAGGGCTTGTTCATTCACCCTGTCTCAGCACGGGCATATCTCTTGGCACACTGTTGAGCATCTAACCGGGTGGGCAACGACAGCTGTAAACTCGATCACAAAGTACTACGTTCGCCTTACGGTCAAAACCGTTGGCGCAACGACAACGATGCTTTCTGGGTCTAAGATAGATGCACCAGGCGTTAGGGTGTTCAAACTTGCACCAGTGAACGGACTGTTTCCCGTGAAACTTAAGGACCGTGCGGTCTTGGTGATAGGCACCGATCGTGCCCGTCGTGGTGGTGTCACTCGTCGCGGTGTCGAGCTTGGTGCTCAGTTGGGTTACCATACGAATGACCAGACCAAAGCCGAGACAGCGATTCTTGTCCTCGATGAAGGCGCGGCAACGATAGGGACGAAAACCAACACTGACTGGGGTGGTGGCGACTGGCCCGCTGCGCTAGGGACGGCATCAGTTCTAGAGAAACGCAAGAAGACATTCCTCGATGAGAACCTGAATGAGCTTACTTATGCTTGGCTGGCAAGCGCTGTTGAGCCACAGCAGGGTCAGTTTCTCGGGTCGATTGTTCTTCAGGCTTTAGTGCCCACGGCAACACCATCAACCACAACAGTCAAGCTCAACGACTCGGTCTCGTTGGCGATCACTGACGACTTCGAGAACTGCCGTCTTCGAGTAACCACGGCAGGGGGCTCTGGTCCTGCGGCAGGAGAAGAGAGGGAGATAGTCAGCTATGACGGCACCAATGGCTACACCGTTTATCCAGCGTTCAGTGCAGCACCAGCAGCTGGTGATGTGTTCGCCATTTATACGCCTCATGCCCATGTTCGCTTTGATGCTCCTGTGGTTTACACCTTCGGCTCTGGTGCTACTGCGACTCGCAACTGGGAGATAGCGTCACACGATGAGCACAAGATCACGCCTGTAGACGGTAGTAGCCTAGGCTATGCTGAAGACCCAGATGTGACGACGTTTCAGATGCCCAACTTCGAGATCGGTCGAGAGCTTCGATGGTCTACAGTTGGAGGTAAGCGATGGTGCGGCGCATACGACTCAATGACAGGCCGCCTTATCCTTGCGAATGGCGAAAGCCCGCTTCTCGCTTACGATGGTCGCAGGCTTCGAGAGTTAGTTGCAGACGACAGTAGTGACGCAGCGAAGGAGTTGGCCGGTCAGCTGCCACAGGAATGGTGGGGGTCGGAATACGGAGAGGGCACACAGCTGAACAATCTAATGACGGCAAATGCTATCTTTCGTCCTGCCCCTCCCTTGGGTGCATACGTTGTAGATTACATGGGTCGTCTGGTTGTCGCAGACCCAAACACGAACATTGTCGCCTGGAGTATGCCGGTTCTCTACAACGATATCTGGCCTATGCACTTTGAATATCAGGTTCGAGACGATGAGAATAACGCGATCACGGGCATGGCTACGCTTCGCGATCAGCTCTTTGTCTTCACCTCTAGCGCCATCTTCGCTTCCGGTCCTGCTGATGCGCGGGGTAATTTCGGATTCCATCGTGCCTCTCACGGGGTAGGCTTTGTCTCTCACCATGCGGTGGAGCGGATATCTATCTCAGGTTCATCGACGCTCATTGGTGCTGCTGCTGACGGTGTCTATATGTTCAACGGGAACGAGCCCGTGCCCATCCTTGAAGACTGGCGACGTGTGCTCCCTGATGGGGTGAATCGTTCTGCGATGGACGACGCATGTGCAACGGTGTCACTCACGGACAACAAGTACTACTTAGCTGTTCCTGCCTCTGGCAGTGATAGGAATAACCGCATACTGGTTTTCGATTGGATGAGAAAGCAGTGGTGGGTGTTTTCCGCCCCATATGGTGTCGCGTCATTAGCGACTGATTATGACGAAAACGGCAACGAGAGGGTGCTCATTGGCACCTATGACGGTCATGTCGCTCAGTTCACGAAGAGTGGCACGGATGATGGTACGGCAGTGACGGGGGTTGCCCGGTCGATTGCGATTGCGCCTCTTGGTGCGGCGGGAAGAGAGAGTAGTTTTGTCGCGCTGACGCTGGACATGAAGAACATGGGCACCAATACTGTGACTGTTAACACTTACACAGACCGGCAGCAAAACTCCCGCGAATCATCCAGCGCTCTCTCCAAAACTTTGAAGGTTGATGCCAGTCTTGATGTGTGGGGCACCGGGGAATGGGAGACCGCAAAGTGGGGAGACTCGCGTACCAAGACAGTCAGACTGAACATGCCAACGAGTGCAAGGGGGCACACGATCCAATACGAGATCAGTGGGAGCGGCTCTTGGGAGCTAAACTCGGCAGTGATTTTCGTTCGCCCGCTTGGAGCAAGGGGTCGCAGATGAAGCCTCGAACTGCCGACAATCTAGATCGGAGGCTTCGAGCTGTCGAAAGAGCGGCAAGTCCCTCGACGACCTTTGGCGGCGGTGAACTGATGGAAGTCGAGACTGTTCCGGCGAGCAGAAACGTCACCATGGTCGCGACTCACTCAGATGACGACGCGAACAAGACTTGGGTGGTGCCACTTCGGCTACCTAGAGCCATGCGGGTTTACCGTGCCTCTTTCGTTGCCAAGACTACCGACACAGACGACGACACTAAGGTTGCATTTGCTATCTACAGAGCAGTGCCTCCAGCATTGGACAAGGGCAATCCGGTAGCAGCCTCGTTTCAGCTGGAGCTTTACCGGACCCTGGGCATTCAAGGGCTAACGGACACTGACGCAAAACGATACTCAATTACCCCTACTAAAGAGTTGTTCCTTGATCCAAGGGTAGGGTATTATTTCCTTGGATTCCAGGCTTCAGGCGCGAAAGCAAAACTGCTTTGCCCTGAGTTCGGATTCGCGAAGGGTACGATGAGATCGGCATGGAAGACAGCCTCTACAGGCAGCGCAACAGGGGCATTTGCTCAGACAATCACGACTCAACCAGCCTCGACTTATGTGCCCTATGTAGTCTTGCGCTCCTTCGCGGGGGTTAGGATGCTGGGTCACGGGACGGAAGACGCATGACGAAAGTAACGTACGACTTTAGCACAATGACGAATGACCCGATCACGGGCGAAAACGTAGATCAGAACTTCGACGACCTAACTGCTGCTATAGATCAGATCACCACTGCGAACATCGCTACCACGGCAGGCATTACCTCAACGCAGCTCTCCGACCGATATGCCCTCTATGCCTGGGGACCGTGGATGCTTTTGCCTATTACTTCCGCTGCCAACTTCAGCTCCGCAGTGACAGAATATACGCTGCCCGAAGATCCAGTCACGCTGCTAAAGCATAAGGTCTTGCTGAAGCCAGGCAGACGAGCCTACTTAGTGAGGGCAGAGGTTTATTGTAACTCAAAGTCTAGCGTCGATCACCCAACGATAACGATCATAGTTGGTGGCACTACACTTGGCACTGGAGCGCAGAACATAACGGCGGCCGGTTACCTGTCTATTCAGAACACCAACCCCGTTGACACACCTCTCTTGCCGCTGAATAACGAGGATGTGGTAGAGATAAAGGTGGGAGGCTCTAGTTCTGGCACGATAACAGCTGCTGGTCTGAGTGTCACCCTTTGGATTAAAGAGGAGCTAGTACCCTAATGCCCGGTAAACCACGAAGAGTTTATACCACTCGAAGACCCATTGATTACCTCACTCGGGGGCAGATGCCTAGCGCTGGTAATAACACCTATAACCCCAGACAACCGCCGCAAGGCTACGCGATGGGTGGAGGCGTTGATGTGCGCTCTACTGACGCCCCCTCTAGTCGTCCGTGGTCACTAGGACGAGCACCGAGCAGTCACGACCCCAAGGCACAAAGCTGGTCTGAGATGTCCTACAGGGATCCAAACATTCGCGGACGCACTGGCAGTGTTGGTCCTGGCGACGTAACGGACGCCCCAGGGCGCGCACGGTCAGGGGGCCTGGGCTTACAGTCGGCTAAGCCTGGTCACGTCGGCATGTATCGCCGGGAAGGCCAGACCCGACCCCGCGAACAGCCCGCAGGAGAAGCCCCTATTCCTCGGGCTCGAACCATGTTTGAAGCGTCCGACAGGGCTCGCCAGGCCGGGCTTTGGGACGAGCAGGGTCGAGTTCCTTATGTCGATCCTTATGCCGATCCGCGCTTCAATCCCGACCTCTCGGATGCACAGCGGCGCTTTCTAGGACTGGGAGGGGAGGATTTTCATTCCAAATCCGCACAATCAGACCCCAGGTATGAAGAACAAACCGCTCAGGAGCCTTTGAATGCTCTGATTGACCGTGATCCGCGTTTCGAGGACTGGGAAAATAACGCGGGCGATGACGGGATCGTTGGAACAGAAGACGACCAGTGGTCCGGCCTAGGCGACAACCCTCCTGCGTGGAATGAGGAAACGCAGCAGTGGGAATTTCCCGTCTGGAACGAGGAAACGCAGCAGTACGAGTTCGCTCCTGCACCCATGGGATTAACTGCTTCAGGGATCACGGCAGCAGGCGCAGCGGGCGCGGGTGCGGCTATTGCCTTCTTTCAGGGGGCTCAAAAAGCGGCGGTTGAAGGTTTTTCACTGGATGAGCTTTTAGCAAGCAGCGGAGTAACAAAGGAGCAGCTTCGCGAATGGGACGAACTGGGTATTCCTGGCTTAGAGGAAGGCGAGAGCTTGACTACTAAACTTGCGGATTTGTTTTTCGATGGAGACGATGCTGCGGCTGACGCGTGGCTAAGAAGTGATCAGGCTGACATTGGAGAAGAGCCCGCCCCACCACCTGCCAGTGAGCAACGACCGTGGAGTCCTGGCGAGAATGCGCCACAGCCGATATCAGACGAAGAGAAAGAGGCTAATGCGGCAAATGCAGCGAGAAGAGTACAAGCCAGCGTGAGTCGCAGTCTTCGCGGGCTTACAGAGAAGATGGGCGCACGAGGCGCAACAGTAGGCCAGATGGCAGGTACGACTACTGAGTTTGGTGCAATGGGCGCTGCTGCGGTTGATGAGGCCGCATTCCGTTCAGAGATGGCCGATCGTGCTCATAATCTCAGCGTCCAGATAGCTCTCTTCCAGTCAGAGATGTCGTGGAATCAGCAGCTCCTACAGGGAGAGATAGCAACGGACATGGCTAACGCAGCTTTTGAGCGTAACAAGTGGCTCTTCAATGCAGAGCAAGAGGGAAGAAAAGAACTCGCAAGACTACAGAAGGAACTCAACATGCCAACGCTTGAAGATCGCTTGTGGCAGCTAGGCGGCATGGGTCTCGGCGTAGCGGGCACTTATTTTATGACTCAACTAGGGCAGAAATCAGTACCTGGAGCACCTGGAGCGGTGGGACCGCCACAGACGCGACCTGGGCCAAACTACGCACCACTCTCCCCGGTGTACGACCAGGGACCAATACAGACATAAGGATAGGTTATGGTAGCAAGAGAGGGAGCAGGCAATCTCGTTGAGGGATTTGCACGTACATTCGATCCACAGGCATTTTCTCGTAGCTACGAAAGGTCTGCCGATCGCGCCCATAGGGCTCAGCAACTGAGCGCCAATCGAGCATACGAGCAAAGAGAATGGAGTCGCAGACAAACAGTCACCGAGGGCAAAAGAGCCGAAGAACTGAAGGCGCGACTCGGTAGGGAGAAGAAGCAAAGGAGACGCATGGAAGGGCTGGCCAGATACAGAAGTCTACACGGCACTGCCCAGAACAAGGGCCACTGGGATGTGGCGGCTTACCTTGAAAAACACCGAGAGGACTTCATCAAGGGAGATCCTGATGCCCTTTCTCGCCACCATGCGGTGATCAATGCGCCGGAAGAAGGGCTCCGCGCTATCGATATCAGAAATGTGCAAAAGAGGGACTTGAGGCTGAGGAGAGAGGCCCAGAACGTCGCTAACCGGGAGCTGGAACGAGGCCGAAGGATGACCAGCGCCGAAAAGGCCGCCAAATTCTCATCAGCGACTATTAGCATCGATAGAGATTGGAACAACGTTGACGAGCGCTCTGGCAAGGGGGTGATTACAGACACTTGGATACATGACTACAAAAGGCGGCTTTGGGCTGACGAGGCAAAATCGCAAATCCTCAGTAACAAACAAGTGACTGACTATAATGACTTCATGACAAAACTGATGCCAGGGGAGGTCCTCTTTATGCGAAAGGTCCCAGCTAAGAATGTCATTCCATACGCAGTAGTGGGCAGCGACGGGAAGCCTATGAGGGCAAGAACGTGGCATGGGCTACTGAGAGAGCCCGAGCGGGGATGGGGGGCGTGGCACTTTAAGCCCGGTACTCACTCATCGGTACAGGCGTACGTGAATCAATTAGCCAAGGGTGTTCGGGGGCAATGACCACACCGGGACAGGAAGAAGAAGAAGCCCTAAAGAGGTTTCAAGAAGAGCTTGACCGGGATATGCCGCAAGGCATTCCTCCTCCTGACCCAGCAACCATGGCTCCAGCTCCCCCCGCAGGAGAGCCTCCATCAATAGAGGCCCCTCCAACCAGAGCAGAAGACGACGCCCTAAGGAAATTCCAGGAAAAACTTAACCGCGAGATGCCTATCCCCACACCCTTTCGCGGGTCAACAACTCAGCGACCACTAACAACAACTCGAAAGAGACCGCTCCCTAAACGGGCCTTGGAAGAGATCGAGAAACTGAAGGCACCACGAGGTTTTCTGGATGCCGCTTGGGGTGCCACTTTTGGTGGTGACAAGTTGCGGGTGCCTACTCGACACCTCGATGCCCAAGGCCAGAGGATCCGCCATTTACTCCCTCAGCTAGAGAGAGCTATTCATGGAAGCCCAACGATAGATGTGCTGAAGGACAGAAGAGACGAGGCAGATGACGCGGGTCTTCTCGATAGATCGGCTATGCTCGACAAGCAGATACAGGAGGTTGAGTCACTACAGAATACGCTGAAGAAATTGTCGGACCTTGCGGCAGACCGAAAGATGAACAAGGAAAGCGACCGCTACTACGACATGATAGATGAGCTTGGCCAGGAATCGCTTACTGATGAGATGTGGGCAGGCGCAATGGGCTTTCTAGAGTGGATCGATTCTTGGACGGGCAAGCCTGGTCGTGACTATTCGGCTGAAAAGATCCTCGGTAAAAAGGAGGCCGCCCGCGTAGCTGAGGATCCCAACAAGTGGGCCCATGGTATCGCAAGAGAGGCGCAAAGGGGCAACGCCATGGCCGAGATGCTGATAAAGGCACCAGAGTTTATCGGTGACGTCTTTGGTGAAAACGTTCTCGGCGCATTTGTTACAGGCGTAGGCGTCATGACCGATGTTATGGCGGGACAGAAAGTCGATTGGAAGCTCATGGAGGAGACACGCGAGAGAGTTGGCATCGACACGAGAAACATGGCCCTCATGATGGAGGTTGACTGGACCATGTATATGCCCTGGCTCTGGGGAATGAAGGGCAAGACAGCCTTTCAGGGCAACCTCTATGCTGGATCTAGAGCCAACATTCTCCGCTCTGCTATGCGAATAGCGAGAAAGAGCCTCCCGGGCGGTTCGCAGGACCCACGCATGGGCAAGGTCGTCAATGACATGCTTGAGCTGGCTCCTTATGCTGACGACCCTAACATTATGAAGCGCATCGTTCCTCGCTTCGAGGCTAATGGGCTCACGGCTCATGACGCGATACGGGCATTTGGGCGACGGGGTGAGTTCTTCGGCGCTGATTTGCCGACCTTTCTCCCTAATGAGGTACCCATCCTCGGTGCCGTTACGAGGAAAGCTACAAGTGAAGCCCTCAGGGGTGTAGACGGTATGTTGCGCCGCATTGGTCCGCGAGCGACTTATATCTCAGACCCTTATGTTGTTCGTAAAATGGCGCAGTACGCTTATGGTCTTGGGCCGAAGGCGATAGGGAAGCTAGAGCAGACCAGGTTTGCTGAGGGCCCCTTAGGAAAGCAGATAGTCTCGGGGCTGAATGCTCCCTCACGTTTATTCAAGGGGCACGAAGCTGTCTTCGATCTATTCGATCCAGACAGGCGATTCCTGAAGATGGTTCAGCGCATCAGTCTTTCCTCTAGTGTTCTTCGCGAGGACCAGATTGTACAGAGATTCAAGAACATCTCACGTAACGCTCCCGACTCAGCCGCAAGGCGCATGGAGATCGTGCAGCACATCTTTGACCCCAAGATCCCCTCTGGAAAGAAGGCGCTGGAGAGAGCGAAGGCTGAGGTAGCCAGCTTTCGCAAGACCTTAAGCAAGACCGAGAAAGACTACGTTGATGATTTAGAGAACTTCTTTCACGAGATTTATGGTGAAGCAGTTGAGGCTGGTTTTTTGAAGCGGGGACAGATGGCGTATAACCCAGTCAGTGGGAAGTACTATCCTCGTTTATACGCCAACAACTATGGTCTCTTAGTCGAACTTCCTGAAGCAGCAAGGAGCCCTTGGTTCAACGAGTTCAGAATGCCCACGACACACCCTTCGAGAAAGGGGCCGGGCATGTCAGTGGGTGATCTTGACGAGTCATTCATGAAGGCAGCGGCAGATCCTAACCTAGCTGTTCCTCAGTATGCCGCAAAGATCGCTAGAGGCGAGGCTGCGGTCTGGCTGGAAGATCAGATTATCCGCCAGTTCGGCAAAGAGGTAACAAGAGAAGGAAGGCATGTCTTCGGCAAGATGTCCGTCCTTCAAGGACCAGATGGCCCGGTGCAAGTCCCCCCTCACCTATATAACTTCCTTAGGGGCTCTTTCGACAATACCTTCAACTCCCTTGGCAACTTTCTACGCTCACGGGGAGGCCAGGGTCGGATGACTCAACTGACGATAAAGTCTCTCGACGGCATAAGCTGGATGTTTAACCGCTGGAAGACAGGCGTCCTCGTGAAACGCTTGGCTTATCATGCGCTAAGCGCAGTCAACGATGTAACCATGCAGATAGCCGATGGGAACATCAACGCGATGGGTTGGAACCTGAACGCTTATAATATGCTGCAAGGAGGCAAACTACTTTCTCCTTATCGGCGAGTGCCTGGCGTACGCAAGGTAGCTGAAGCAATTGAAGGGCTCCACGTACCAGCAGTCAAGAGAATGGAGGAGAACGTTGACGCCATTATGGCAACCCTTAAGCCAGCGCCACACCGGGCAGCTACGGTCGTTGGACCGGGGGCTCCAGTGGCCCCTTCGCCTGCTGGAGCGCGTGGGATACTTCCGGGGCAGGAGGGAATGTATAGACGAGCGCTTAATGGCTCTCTTGAGGACAAGATCCTGTTCATTGCACGACGCTATGGTCTCCCTGTTGATGTTGATCTTTCGATTCAGCGACTAGAGAGAGTTGGTCGAGGAGGGAGGAAGGGCCGTGCAAGGGAAATCAAGAAAGCCGTGCGGGCTGGCGCGAGAAAGAGGCAGGCAGAATTTATACGCAAGGGAGAATACAAGAAGGCAGCAAAAGAGCTAGAGTTCGATCCTCTTCACTATTCCGGCGAGGCTGTCCGCGGTGCTGCGTTTCTGTTTGAGAATATCGTTCCTGTGCCTGGAGAGAGAATAGCGAGAGCATGGGAAAGCTCCTCTAAGTTAGGGCACTTTATGTGGCGACTTAGCTTGGGCGATGCTCCCGGTGTTGCTGTTGCTAGGGCCTTTGCGACCATACTGGATTACTCAAACCCCGGCAAGGGATTGGCTCTATTGCGATGGGTGTACCCGTTTGCGACGTGGATGGTTCGTGCTCCCAAGGCGACTGCACGCATAGCCACAAGGAATCCTGTTCCTATTGCCAGCATTCATAAGGCTTATGCCGCCTTTGGTTCTCCTGAACTCGATGCTGAAACGCTAGAGCCGTCAGACCCGCTACAACGACGACCGAGAGAGTATGTAGGGGAACGGGGGAAGTACATTCATCTAGGCGAGTTCGGACGACACGTTACGGGCAGGGTAACATATGACATTCCTAAACGTTTTCAGGAAGCAATCAGAGGCGCAGGTTCAGTGGGAGACTGGGTGGTTGACAACATCCTTCACCATTACCCCGTGCCTCTCATTGGCGGCAAACCTGCGAAGCTCCCTGAGGGGGCGGGTTTGGTTATGCTTGGCCGAGACCCTATTAGTGAATCTGCGGTGTTTCCATCCGAAGTGGTAGGGCTTCGGGGCTTTAATAAAGATGGACACATGAACCCTCTTGACGCGGACTACCTAAAGAAAAGCGTCCAGCCGTTACTCAAGGGGCTCTACGAGGCTTGGTTTCAGCGGAGCGCATTCACAGGTGAAGAGTACTCAGGCGGGGCGGGTCTCCTTCCTGCTGGTTTTGTAGCTCCTGATATTCCGTACGTGAAAGAGTTTTTCGCCAGCCTTGAGAAGGCCGCAGAGTTGGTTCCTGTTGCTGGAACTGCGGCGAGGGCTGAAGTAATGGGGCTCCCTTGGTTCACTAAACACGCTTTGCCTTTTATTATGGCTAACCCTAACTCGATCTCATTCCTCAACTCTTGGTTCTTTGAGGAGGCTGGAGGGGCTGAGGCTGCTGCGGTCTATCCTCTATTTGGCGGTGAGCGTCCTTACGTGCGGGGTCGGGAGAGGAAGGATCTAAAGCAGCAATTCCTGGGGCTGAGCAGAACAATGCCCTTCCCCGTCTATATGACTCTGCCTGGAGAAGAGGTCCTAGACGCACGGGGGAGAGTAAGGGAAGCGACGAAGGCTGCACGAAAGGTCGCTCGAATAGGCAAGGATTTGTTGGAGCGTGAAGACTAGATAGCCAATACCATATATGGTACGGTTCAGATTAGTAGGCACAACATGTAGTGCCTGGGGGAAATATGGTCGATAGAGTTAACAGTGGAACCCTGCTTAGGTTAGACGCAAACGAGGTCGAAGACAATTCGTCTAGCACTTTTCGCGACAGAAGAGGGGCAAGTAGGTCAGCGGTTTACGTCTACTGTTCTATTGCAGTTGCCATTGGCGACATCCAGCTCATGATCAAGGATCCGTCCGGTACGTTTCGGGAATTCCAGGTAAACACAAGCGCACTGACCGGGGCAGCCAATAACTGCATGGCCCATTTCGTCCTCGATCATCCATTCGGAGAAGGTCGGGTTGATGTGAATTTGAGTGATCCTGCGACAAATACCGACGCTAAGAGTCTTTACGCCTGGTTTGTGAGCTAGGGTAGGAGGGGAAACCATGCCATCATCAGGTGTTAGATCAGGAATTACAATCGCATTTCAGGACGAGGATATCGTCGATGTCGGCTCAGTAGCCCTCGACGAGATCACCTCCGACTCAGCAACCACTGTCAAAGTCACCCTAGGTGATGACGCGGGCGACGACTTCAAGGTCGATAACACGAGCCTCGTTGTTGAAGGCGACACCGGGAAAGTGGGTGTTGGAACTGCGACTCCAGCGAAAAACCTTCATGTTTATGGAGCATCAGGAGAAGTCGAGCTTCGGATACAGTCTGATTTGTCTTATTCTTCGATCGTTCACAAGGACTCAGGCAACGAGCTTATAATTCAAAACGCAGCCACTGATGGTGTCACCATATTCCACGACGATACCACCGAAAGGATGCGGATCGATAAAGACGGAAACGTCGGGATCGGCACAAACGCTCCCGCAGACAAGCTCCATGTGGTTGGTGATGCTGCGCTCGTGGGTGACGTTGGGGTCGGAATAGCAAATCCGGCGAAAAACCTTCATGTTTATGGAGCATCTGGCGAGGTTGAACTCCGCATTCAGTCAGACACCTCCTTCTGTAGCATAGTCCAAAAAGACAACAACGAGATGATTATTCAAAACGCAGCCTCTGGTGGCGTTATGATCTTCCATGACGATTCAGCCGAAAGAATGCGAATTGATTCAGACGGCAAAGTCGGCATCGGAGACAACGCACCGGGCACGCAGCTTCAGATGAAGGGCACCGCGCCCTACGTGACACTGAAGAACAGCACGGCTGAAAACTCAGAAGGCGGCTGCGAATCCAAGATCATATTTGAAGACCACGCCGACGCGGCGCTAGTTCAGATTGAAGGCAGCCACAGCGGCTCATCAGACGACACCAAGGGCAAGTTGATTCTCTCAACGCACACCGGGTCCGCACTCACAACTGCTCTGACGATCAACGAAACACAGCAGGTTATCATCCCGGACGGCAAGCTCGTAATCGGTGATACCGCCGTCTCGGCCACTGCGTCAGAACTAAACATTCTCGATGATGTAACGGCAACGACTGCTGAGTTGAACTACTCAGACACTGGTGCTGCTGTTGGAGTAGTGGTCGCAAGCAAAGTTGTGACTGTTGACGCCAACAAGGACATCGGCGCGAGTGGTGCCCTCAATAATGCCACCGTCGATGGCTATGTCCATTTCGATTCGTCGCCTGCCGACTCAAAGTGCAGCGGAACGACAGCTACGTTCACTGCGGGCGAGGCCCTGTCCATAGGCGAGGCTTGTTATCTAAAGTCTGACGGGAAAATGT